>NZ_JBDPMC010000031.1:0-77839 GCF_039871625.1 Micromonospora sp. B11E3
CGGATACGCCCATATCGCCGACGTAGCGGCATCCCCGCCACACAGACGCGCCCATATCGCCGGCGACGCGCATCGCCCAACACCGGGGCGGGGCGCCCGCCCCGGCGCAGTGATCGACTCCATGTCGCCGACATGGCGAGGTCCCCGCCATGCGGATACGCCCATATCGCCGACGTAGCGGCATCCCCGCCACACAGACGCGCCCATATCGCCGGCGACGCGCATCGCCCAACACCGGGGCGGGGCGCCCGCCCCGGCGCAGTGATCGACTCCATGTCGGCGATACGGCGGGGTCCCCTCCATGCGGATACGCCCATATCGCCGACATAGCGGCATCCCCGCCACACAGACGCGCCCATGTCGCCGACATGGCGGGGTCCCCGCCCACACCCGGAGGGTCAGGCCGTGTGGGAGGTGCGGCCCGACTGGTACGGGCGGCCGCGCAGGCCGCCCGCGCGGCGGTACGAGACGGAGCCGCCGCTGGCCGCCGCCGGCAGGTCCGCGGGGCGGTCCAGGCCCATCGCCGTACGGCGTACTGCCTCGCGCTGGGCCGCCAGGCGGCGCTGCGCCTCCCGGCGGGCCGCCTGGCGGCGGGCCTGCTCCCGGCGCACCTCGGCCTGCCGGGCGGCCAGCCAGGCGGCCTCGCGGGCCCGGGCCCGCCGCCGGCGGCGCTCGGCCAGCACCCTCCTGCGCAGGTGCGCGACGTACGCCACGAGCAGGGTGGCGGTGACCGAGAAGCTGATCCAGAACCCGGGGCTCACCAGCAGCACCCCGATCAGCTCGACGAGGTTGAGCAGCAGCAGGGCGGCCAACACCCGCCGGCGCCGGTAGACCGCGGGGGTGTGCGGCCGACGCCGGGGCGGGGTCCGTCGACGGGACTTCTCGGGCGGCGCCACGGCCCGCAGCCGGCTCGGCCGGCGCCGGGAGGGGGCCGGGGCGGGCGGCGCGGAGACCGGCGCGGACAGACCGCCCGTGACCGGATCTTCGCTCAGGGTGATGACGAGTGAGCGGGGTGCGTTGACCGGCCGGCGGCCGGGAACAGTGCGGCGCCGTCGGCGGCGTTGGAGCACCCGCGCCGTCGACTGCGCCCGCTCCGCCACCAGCCGCTCGGTGGCGTCGTACCGGCGGACGAGCGCCGGGGCGAGGGCGAGCAGACCGGCGGCGGCGAGGACGGCGAGGAGCACCGAGGTCGGCACCCTCACCCCTCCCGTCACCGAGTTCGGGCAACCGCCGTACGGCCGCAGGATCTTCGACGGTGCCCGGCGCGGGCGGTCGATCATGCGGACGGCCAGCCGTCGCCGCAGCTTACAGTTACTTGAGGTTACGGGCCGCCGACCGCGATGATTGCGCGCCGCGCCGAGCCGACGGGGGTGGGACGGTTCACCCGGTGGTCGCGCGCAGCCGGTGCCAGCGGGCCAGCAGACCGCCCTCGGCGAGCACTTCCTCGCTGGTCATCGCGTATCCGATGTGGTCGCGCCAGGCGCCGTCGATGTGCATGTAACGCACGTGGTACGACTCCTCGCGGAAGCCCAGCTTCTCCACCACCCGGCGAGACGGCGCGTTCTCCGGCCGGATGTTCACCTCGATCCGGTGCAGCCCGCCGGGGCCGAAGGCGTGGTCGACGGCGAGCGCCAGCGCCGTGGGGATGACCCCCTGGCCGGCGACCCGCGAGTCGACCCAGTAGCCGGCGTACGCGGAGCAGAACGCCCGCCGGACGATGCTGCCGATGTTGAGGTGGCCGACCAGCCGCTCCCGCCCGCACTCGCGCAGGCACACCGCGAACGGCATCCCGTCGCCCGTGCGGGCCGAGCGGCGCAGGTCCCGGTACATCCAGCGGAACGCGGCAGGCGAGTTCAGCTCGTCCCAGCTCCCCGGCAGGGAGGACTCCCACGGGGCCAGCCAGCTCCGGTTGGCGCGGCGCACCTCCGACCAGGCCGCCGCGTCCGAGCGCCGGTACGGGCGCAGCAGCACCGGACCGTCCGCGAGCACCGCCGGCCAGCCCGGCGACCGCCCGAACCACCCAGAACTCACCGGCGCCGGTCCAGCAGGAGGACGTCCACGGTGGAGCCGGCGGCGGCCGTGGTGACCCGCTCGCCGAGCACCATCAGCCCGTTCGCCTCGGCCAGCCCGGAGAGGGTGAACGGCCCGCCCGGCAGCGGCTGGACGGTGTAGCCGCCGCCGCGCCGCTCGGCGACGTGCGCCGGGCGGAACTCGCGCAGCCCGCCCGGCGAGGTGATGGTCTCCAGCAGGTGGGCGCGGACGCTCGGCCGGAACACGGGCTCCGCCCCGGCCAGCAGGTTGATGGCCGGGCGGGCCAGCACCTCGAAGCCGATCAGCGCCGCGCCGGGCTCACCGGGTAGACAGACCACCGGCACCTCCTCGGCGCCGACCGTACCGAACCCGAGCGCGGTTCCCGGATACAGGGCGACCTCCGTGAAGGCGACCGGTCCCGCCCGGCCGCCCTCGCGGCGGGACAGGATGCGGCGGACCATGTCGCCCGGCCCCGTCCCGGTGCCGCCGGTGGTGATGATCAGGTCGGCGCGCAGCGTCTGGTCCTCCAGGAGGCCGCGCAGCCCCTCCGGGTCGTCGTCGCAGATGCCCACCCGGTACGCCAGCGCGCCGACCTCGGCCGCGGCGGCGGTCAGCGCGTGCGAGTTGGCGTCCACCACCTGGCCCGGCTGGCTGCCCCGACCGACCTCGACCAGTTCGTCGCCGGTGGCCACGACGACCACCCGGGGGCTGGGCCGGACCACCACGTGCCCGATGCCGGTAGCGGCGAAGACGGCGACGAGCGCCGGGGTGACATACGTGCCGGCACGGGCGAGCACGGTGCCGGCCGGCAGCTCCTCGCCGGCCCGGCGCACCCCGTACCCGCGCTTGGGGGTGCGGAAGATCTCCACCGCGGCCATGCCCTGGTCGGTCCACTCCACGGGCACCACCACGTCCGCGGCGATCGGCAGCGGCGCCCCGGCGGCCACCGAGAAGCACGAGCCGGGGGTGAGCCGGACCGGCCGCCAGCTCGCCGCGCCGAGGTCGCCGACCACGTTGAGCCGCACGGTGCGCCCCGCGGGGCCGGAGCCGCGGTATCCCGCGACCCGGCCCGCGCCGGAGAGGTCCTCCCAGCGGGCCGCGTACCCGTCCACCGCCGCCTGGTCGAAGGCCGGGAACGAGTGCGGCGCGACGACGTCCTCGGCGAGGACGTTGCCGTACGCCTGGGTGAGGTCGAGGTCGAGCGGAGGCAGCGCGCGTAACCTGCGCAGCACGCTGCCCAGGTAGTCGGCGAGCGGCGTCAACTCGTTCGCGGCCGCCTCGGCGTCGGCCGTCGTGGTCATGTACTAGGACCGCCCGACGCGCCGCGCGCCCCGTTCAGGATCGCCGAGGTGACCGTCTCGTCGCCGGCGTTGACGAAGTCGGTGAGCCACGCGCGGAACGCGGCGCCCAGGTCCTCGCGCTCGCAGGCGATCTGCACCACGGTCTGGAGGTAGCCGAGGGGCATCCCTGTGTCGTAGCGGATGCCGCGGTAGACGATGGCGTGTACCGGGGTGCCCTCGGTGCGCAGCAGTTCCATCGCGTCGGTCAGCTGGATCTCGCCGCCGCTGCCCGGCTTCGTACGGCGGATCGCGTCGAAGATCTTGCTCGGCAGCACGTACCGGCCCAGGACGGCGAGGTTGCTCGGCGCCTCCTCCGGTGTGGGCTTCTCCACCAGGCCCGTCACCCGGACGACCTCGCCGATGTCGGTCAGCTCCGCCTCGGCCGGCTCCACGGAGGCGATGCCGTACCGCTTGGTCTCGGCCGGGTCGACCTCGAAGAATGCCAGCACCACGCCGCCGGTGCGGGCCTGCAGCTCCAGCATCGCGGGCAGCAGCGGCTCGGAGAGGTTGACGAACTCGTCGCCGAGCAGCACCGCGAAGGGCTGGTCGCCGACGTGCGACTCGGCGTACCCGACGGCGTGGCCGAGGCCGAGCGCCTGCGGTTGGCGGCAGGTGTAGATCTCGGCCAGTTCGCTGGGGCGGCGCACCGCCGCCAGCCTGGCGGTGTCGCCCTTCTCCTCCAGCTTCGCCTCCAGGTCGGGGCGCTGGTCGAAGTAGTCCACCATGGCTGTCTTGCCCCGACCGGTGACCAGCAGCACGTCGCCGATGCCGGCCTGGGTCGCCTCCTCGACGATGTACTGGAGGACCGGCCGGTCGACCACCGGCAGCAGCTCCTTCGGCACCGCCTTGGTGGCCGGCAGGAACCGGGTGGCCAGGCCGGCGGCCGGAATGACGGCCTTGACCGCGCGGGCGCGGCCGGTCGCGGCGGCCGCTGAGGAGTTCGCTGAGTGCTCCGACATGTCGCGAGACTATCGGCCACGGCTCTGCCGCGGCGGGTGAGGACCGGAAGACGCGCCGCCCGGTGCGACCCGCGCCACGTCCGGATCGGCCCGCGCCGGGTCGACCTCGGCGGGGCCGACCAGGGCGGCCCGCGCCACGGCCGGGTCGATCCGCGCGGGGTCGACCTCGGCCGGGCCGACCGGCGCGACCGCCCGGGGCGGGTCGTCCGGCGGGACCGCGGGAGCGCCCGCCCGCGGCAGACCGTCGGCCGGGGTGACCGCCCCGGCCAGGACGGGAAGTTCCCGGGTCGGGGGCCAGGGGCGCGGGTCGGCCAGCCGCCAGGCGTCCCGCCCGGCCGCCTTCGCCGCGTACAGGGCCTCGTCGGCGGCGTCGAGGACCTGCTGGCCGGTGGTGGCGTGGTCGGGATACACGGCGATGCCCACGGAGACGGTGACGGCGATCGCCACCCCGTCCGGGCCGTCGAGCGCCACCGGGGCGCCCCGGACCGCCGCGCCGAGGCGCTCGGCCACGATCGTCGCGCCCCGCGCGTCCGTCTCCGGCAGCAGCACCACGAACTCCTCCCCACCCTGGCGGAACGCCAGGTCCACCTCGCGGATCTCGCCCCGGACCCGCCGGGCGAACTCGACGAGCACCGCGTCCCCGGCGGCGTGCCCCCAGGTGTCGTTGACCGCCTTGAACCGGTCCAGGTCCAGCGCCAGGACGCTGAGCATCCGGCCGAACCGACTGGCCCGCTCCACCTCCCGGCGGATCGACTCGCGCAGGTAGCGGTAGTTCCACAGCCCGGTCAGCGGGTCGGTCAGCGACAGCCGCTGGGCCTCCTCGTGCGCCCGGACGTTGTCCACGGCCACCGCCGCGTGCCCCGCGAAGGTGCGCAGGGTGACCAGGTCGTCGTCGTCGAACTCGTCGGCGCCCAGCCGGTCGTAGAGAGCCAGCACGCCCAGGGCCGCCGCGGGTGGCGCCGGCTCCGCCCCGACCGGGTCCACGCCGGACCAGGCCGTCCCGCCCGGGTCCATGCCCGCCCGGGCCGCCCCGCCCAGGTCCACGCCGGACCGGGCCGGGCCGCCGGGGGCCGCGAAGGGCACCGCCACGTACGTCTCGCAGCGCGGCTCCCCCGTCAGGGGCGCGAACGGCTCCGCCCTCCCCCGGCGCGCCTCCCCGGTCGCCGCCACCGCGCCGACCACCCCGCTGCCCACCGGCACCCGCAGCGCCGACGCGTCGGCCGGCCCCGGCGCCGGGCTGGTGGGCCAGCGCCCGTCCAGGCCCTCGGCGCACTGCCCCACCAGCACGGCGCCGTCCACCAGCAGAACGGCCCCGGCCCGGGCGCCGGTGGCCGCGATCGCGCTGTGCAGGATGACCCGCAGGATGCGCTGCAGGTCGTGGGTGCTGGCCAGGGTGTCACCGAGCACCGCGAGGTGCCCGCGCAACTGGTCCCGGCTGCTGGTCAGCACCTGCACGTACGAGCCGGTCTCCTGGGTCATCCGGTTGAACGCGCTGGCGAGCCGGCCGATCTCGTCCCGGCTGCGCACCGGCACCCGGGTGTCCAGTTCGCCCTGGGTCACCCGGTCCACCGCGCCGGCCAGCTCCACCAGCGGCCGGGTGGTGACCCGGGCCAGTCGCCAGGCGGCGAGCACCGCCAGCAGCGCGGCGAGCACGACCGCGCCGGTCAGCGCCGCGTACAGGCCGGGGGGCTGCTCGCTCCGCACGGAGAGCACCAGCGGCAGGGGCTGCCCCGGCGCGGGACCCGCCCGGCGGACGTACCGGCCGTCGGCGGTCTCGGCGACCCGGTCGCCCGCGGCTGTGCCGGCGGCGGCCAGCACCGCGTCGCGTACCCCGGCGGCCTCGGTGGTGTGCGCGACCTGGTCGGCGCCGCCGGCGTCGTCGAGGAGGGTGACGGCGACCCCCGTGACCGCCGCCAGCCGGGCGACGAACGCCGGGTCGACGGGTTGCGCCGCGGCGACGGTGCCCAGGTCCCTGCCGGCCCGGTCGCGCAGCCCGACGCGGGCGCCGAGCACCCGCACCGGGCCGGGGGCGGGCCGTGCGGCGGAGCAGTCCAGCCAGGGCTGGGCGGGGGCGCCGGGGGTGGCGTAGCGGACCTGCCCGGTCACGTCGGCGACCACGACCGCGGCGGCCAGGCCGCGGCTGACCACCTGCCTGGCCGCGCCCGCCCGCCCCGCCGCGTCGGGGGCGAGGGCGACCGAGTCGGCCGCCGCGCGCAGTTGCTGGCAGAGGGCGTCGACCGAGGTACGGACGGTCGCGGCGGCCAGGCCGAGCCGTTCCGCCGACCGGCCGCGGTCGACGGCCGCCATGGTCGTGCCGACGAAGAACGCTCCGAGCAGGACGGGGCCGAGGACCACCACGAGGAAGGCCGCCGTCAACCGCCCGCGTAGCGTCAACGCTTCCCCCCGGAAGTTGCGCGTTCGATGCTAGCGATGCTGACACAGTGCGACGGCGGGGTAAACGTTGCGTCAGGAGTGTTGCGTGCCGGATTTTTCTGATGAAGCGGAAGTGACCCACGAGGCGAAACGCCGCCTCCGGGTGGAGTTGCTGGCCCGCCGCCGCGCGCTGCCGGCCGCGCGCCGGGCGCAGGCGGCGGCGTCCGTCCGGGCCGCGCTCGTCGACCTGGTACGCCGGCTGCGCCCGGCCCGGATGACCGCGTACGTCCCGGTCGGCTCGGAGCCGGGCGGGCCGGAGCTGCCGGAGGCGCTGCGCGCCGCGCTGCCGCCCGACGCCGAGCTGCTGCTGCCGGTGCTGCGGGAGGACCTGGACCTGGACTGGGCGGCGTACCCGGGTCCGGGGTGCCTGGTGGCGGCCGGGCGCGGGCTGCGCGAGCCGGCCGGCCCCCGGCTGGGCTGCTCGGCGGTCGCCGACGCGCAGCTGGTGGTGGTGCCCGCCCTGGCGGTGGACCGGGGCGGCCGGCGGCTCGGGCGCGGCGGCGGCTCGTACGACCGGGCGCTGGCCCGGGTCGGCGGGACCGCCCTGACGGTGGCTCTGCTGCACGACGGTGAGCTGCTGAAACACCTGCCCGCCGAGCCGCACGACCGGCCGGTGCGCGCGGTGGTCGCCCCGGCCACGGGGCTGCGTACGCTGGCAGCCGGCCCGGTGTCGGCCCCGGCACTTCCGCTGGACGAACCCGGGTCGGATGACGCACCATTGGCACTCGAATAAGTCGAGTGCCAACAGGCCGTGCCAGATCCGGAGGAGAACGTGCCCACGTACCAGTACGCCTGCACCGCGTGTGGCCACCAGCTCGAGGCGGTGCAGTCCTTCTCTGACGAGCCGCTGACCGAGTGCCCCGCGTGTGAGGGACAGCTGCGCAAGCTCTTCAACTCCGTCGGCATCGTCTTCAAGGGCTCGGGCTTCTACCGCACCGACTCCCGCTCCGGCTCCGGCTCCGGCTCCGACACCGCCAAGAACGGGTCCGGCAAGCCGGCCAAGTCCGAGTCGTCCTCCGGCGGCGACTCCGGCTCGTCGAGCACGTCCGGCGGCTCCACCAGCGCGTCCAACGGGTCGTCCGGCTCCTCCGGGTCGTCCTCGGGCGGCGCGGCGAAGGCCCCGGCGGCCAGCGCCTCCTGACCCGCCCCGTAGCAGATCCGCGCGCCCGGTGGGGGTTTTCCACAGGCGCCCCCGTTGTCCACAGGCCGTGCCCCGACCCGGGCGCGGCCTGTCGTCCGCCGCCTAGCCTGCTGCTCCCGGCGCCACCGCGGCGCGGGTGACGAGGCGGGAGGGCGGCATGGCGGCCAGCGGGGCGGTGGGGTCCGGGTCACTGCGGCCGGTGCGCTGGCCACGCCACCCCCGCCGGTCCACCCTGTTGCGGGCCGCCCTGGTCGCCGCCCTGCTCGGCCTCGCCGCGGCGGTGCTCCAGACGCCGTCCGGCTGCCCGTCGGCCCCCGGCGCGTCCGGGTCCCACGGGGCCACGGCGTCCCCGGGCGGCGGGCCGAGCGCCGGCAGCGGACCGGACGGTGCCTCTGGGACGAGCGGCGGGGCCGGGCCGAGCGGGCCGCCGACGGCCGCCGCCCTGCCACTGCCCGACGGGGCGGTCGGCGTGCCGGTCCGGCTGGCTGAGCCGGCCGCGCTCGCGGTGGTACGCCCCGGCGCCCGGGTCGACCTGCTCGCCGTACCGGCCGACGACCGGGCCGCCGAGGCCGACCTGCTGGCGCCCCGCGCGCTGGTGCTCGACGTGGTCGGGGCCGGCGCCGTGGACGGCTCCTCCGCGCTCTACCTGGCGCTCAGCCCCGAACAGGCACACCGCGCGGTGGGCCTGCCGGAGGGCAGCCGCTTCGCGATCGTGGTCCGCGGCTGAGTCGTGGTCCGCGGCTGAGTCGTGGTCCGCGGGCTGACGGCGCCCGACGCGGGCGGGAAGGCCGGCGAGAGCCGGGCACGAAGCGGACGGGAAGGCCAGGTGCGAAGCGGACAGGAAGCCCGACGCGAGGGTGCTCAGTCCCAGTGCGGGGGGCGCTCGGCGAGCAGCCAGTCGTCGTTGCTGCCGGACACCTCGCCCCAGCCCCGGTCCGTGTCGTCGGACGTCTGCTCGGGCAGCACCACGAAGTCCTCGCTCAGGTCGACGGCGCGGTCGTCGTCGCCGCGCGCCTGCGTCCCCGGGTCGATGCTCACGAAGGGCAAGAATACCCGGAATCGGACCCGCCTCCGACCGGCCGCGCGGCCCGCGGATTGGTAGCGTCGGACGACGTGACGACGCCCAGCGGTGAGCGCCCCGAGGACGACTTCTGGCGACGCCCGCCGGACACCCCCGGCGGCGCCTCCGGGCCGACCGCGGCGGTGCCGTCGAGCCCGACCGCAGCGGTGCCACCGGGGGGCCAGCCGCCGAGCCCGACCGCAGCGGTGCCACCGGGGGGCCAGCCGTCGGGCGCGCCCCCGGTGGGCGGCGCGGCCACCGGGTACGCCGGTCCGCCGCCGACCACGCCACCGCCGCCCGGCTGGCGGCCCCCGCTCCACCTCCAGGCGCCGCCGCCGCGGCGGTTGCCGCCGCAGGACATGGCCGAACTGGACGCCGCGGAGCAGCGGGCCCAACTGGTCACCTGGAGCGTCGGCGGGGTCGCGGCGGTGGTGCTGGTGGTCCTCGTCTGCGTGCTCTGCTCGCGGATGCTCTTCTGAGCGGCCCGCCCGCCGCCCGGGCGCGGGTCCGGACCCGGCCCGGACCAGGACCGGACCGGACGGTGGGTCAGAGAGTGCCGCCCCAGACGGCCTGGGCGCCGGTGTCGCCGGTCAGCACGCCGTAGACCAG
Organism: Micromonospora sp. B11E3; assembly: GCF_039871625.1. NCBI lineage: Bacteria > Bacillati > Actinomycetota > Actinomycetes > Micromonosporales > Micromonosporaceae > Micromonospora > Micromonospora sp. B11E3. Next base: position 9,574 of record NZ_JBDPMC010000031.1, read on the forward strand.
CGCGGTGGCGGACAGCACGACCACCACGACGGTCAGCAGCAGGGGCGCCCAGGACGGCAGCCGGGACACCCGGTCGTCGTTGCGGGTCACCAGCAGCAGGAGGATGGCCGCCACGGCGAGGCCCACGGTGAACCAGAGCAGCGTGTCGCCGTACTCGGCGTGCTCGCGCACCTTGTCGAGGATCTGCGGCGGGTAGCCCTTCTCCGCCAGCACGCGCTCCAGTTCCTCGCCCGACTCGGTCGCCACCCAGGCGACGATCGGGCCCAGCACGGCCAGGATCGCCACCGCCCAGCCGAGTCGGGGACGCCACCGGGGCACCAGTCCGTACGCGGAGGCGAGCAGCGCCAGCAGCGGAACGAACACCACGGCTGCATGGACGATCAGGGCGTGCCCCGGCAGTCCGTTGATCTCCCTGAACACCGACACCTCCGGCAGTGGACGCGGTACCGCGGGCAGCCAGCGTACGACGACCAGCCGGGCGCGGCAGTACTGACGATCTGGCACACGCACGCGCCGGGCGCGCGGTTCAGCCACCAGCCCGGGCTCGGCGCGATGTCGGCGACATTGGGGACTCCGAACCTTCCCAATGCCGCCATGTCGGCGACATGGCGGCAACACCCCCGGATGGCGGCGCCCGGCCCGGGTGGGCCTCGCCGACGCTGTGGTCCGTGCCACCTGCCAGGACGCTCGGTTGTCGCCAGGTGGGGCGCGTGCTGTCATTGACTCATGACCAGCGGCGAGGAACTGCTCCGGTCGAGGGGCCTGCGGGTCACCCGGCCGCGCCTCGCCGTGCTGGAGGTCCTGGCCGCCGGCGGCCACCTGGAGGTCGACGAGATCACCCGCCGGGTGCGGGAACGCCTCGACTCCGTGTCCATCCAGGCGGTCTACGACGTTCTCGGCGCGCTCTCCCGCGCCGGGCTGTCCCGCCGGATCGAGCCGGCCGGCAGCCCCGCCCGGTACGAGGCGCGGGCCGGCGACAACCACCACCACGTGGTCTGCCGCGGGTGCGGCGAGATCGCCGACATCGACTGCGCGGTCGGCGCCGCCCCCTGCCTCGACCCGATCACCTCGCACGGGTTCGAGGTGGACGAGGCCGAGGTGACCTTCTGGGGCCTCTGCCCGGCCTGCCAGGCCCGCCGCTCCGCCGACGACTGACCTGGGCCCCGCCGCTCCGTCGACGACCGGCCGGCGGTCCGCCGCACCGTCGACTATCCACCTGGACGGCGTGGCAGGCTGGGGCGGTGAACTCCGATGACCTCGGCCTGTTCGGTCCGGGATCGGTCACGTGGAAGGTGCACGGGGAGCCGATCCTGATCGTCGCCGGCCTGCGCGCGCTCTACCTCCAGGCGTTGCACCCCCGGGCGATGGCCGGAGTGGCACAGAACAGCAACTACCGGGCCGACGCCTGGGGCCGGCTGGCCCGCACCGCCACGTACGTGGCGACCGCCGTCTACGGCACGACCGCCGAGGCCGAGGCGGCGGGCGCCCGGCTGCGCCGGCTGCACGCCCGGCTGCGGGCCACCGACCCGTTCACCGGGGAGCCGTTCCGGATCGACGAGCCGGAGCTGCTGCGCTGGGTGCACGTCACCGAGGTCGAGTCGTTCCTGAGCACCGCGCGCCGGGCGGGCCTGCCGCTCACCGACGCGGAGGCGGACCGTTACTACGCCGAGCAGCGCCGGACGGCGGCCCTGGTGGGGCTGGACCCGGCCGAGGTGCCGGGCAGCGCGGCCGAGGTGGCCGGATACTACCGCCGGATCCGGCCCGAGCTGCGGCTCACCCGGGAGGCGGCGGAGACGGCCCTCTTCCTGACCGCGCCGCCGCTGCCGTGGAAGCTCAGCCTGCCGGCCCGGCTCGGGTTGAACCTCGGGCCGGCGCGGTGGGCGTACCTGGGGGTCGCCGGCACCGCGTTCGCGCTGCTGCCGGCGTGGGCCCGCCGCCGGTACGGCGGGCTCGGCCTGCCGGTCACCGAACTGTCGGCGGACCTCACCGTGCGCGCCCTGCGGCTCACCCTGGCCGCCCTGCCCCGCCGCTGGCGGGAGGGACCCCTGCAGCAGGCCGCGAAGGAGCGGGCGCGGCTGGCCACCGCCGGCCTGACCGGTTGAGCCGCCGGTCCCGCGCCGGTCAGGACTCGTCGGGTACGGGGCCGGCGGGGCGTTCCAGCGCCGCCCAGGGCTCCTTTCCCGGCGCCTGGGCGCCGGCCGGGCAGGTACGGCGGTAGTCGCACCAGCCGCAGCGCGGCCCCGGGGTGGTCGGGAAGGCGTCGTCCGGGTCGGCGCCGTCGGCGACCGCCCGCTCGGCGGCCATGATGTCCCGCGCGGCGTCCTCGGCGCGGGTGACCTGGCGGGCCAGCGACTCGGGGGTGTGCTCGTGCGCCGCGACGGTGCCCGTCGGCAGGTGGTGCAGCTCCACCCGGCGGCACGGCCGGCGGAACACCCGCTCCGCGGCGTACGCGTAGAGGGCCAGCGCCTGCGAGCCCCGCGCGTCGTCCGCGTCCAGCCCCGTACGACCCGTCTTGTAGTCGACGATGACCAGCTCGGGGCCGCCGGGGCCGGGCCGCGCGTCGATCCGGTCGGCGCGGCCGTTGAACGCCAGCACCGCCGTCTTCACCGCCACCACCCGCTCGACGCCGACCGGCTCGGCTTCCGGCTCCAGGGTGTCGACGTAGGACTCCAGCCAGGCCAGCGCCCGCCGGTACGCGTCGCGCTCCTGCTCCTCGTCGCGGTAGCCCTCCCGGACCCACGTGCCCTTCAGCAGCGTCGGCAGCGCCTCGGGGCGGCGGCGGTCGGCGGGCAGGGCGTACCAGTTCTTCAGGGCGTTGTGCACGCTGGCGCCGAGCGAGTTGTGCGCCCACGGCGGGCCCTTCGGCGGCGCGGGCCGGTCCACGTACGAGTAGCGGTAGCGACGCGGGCAGTCCGCGTACGCGCCGAGCTTGCTGGGGGTGCAGACGAAGAGCCGCTCCGGCATGCCCTCGAAGCCGAGCTGCTCGGGCTGGGCGGCGCGGGGCCGGGGGGCCCGACCGGGCTCGGCGGCGGGTCGGCCGGATCGGCCGGACGGGGAGGGGGGTCGCACTCCGCGATCCTGCCACGCCCGTACGACATCCCGGCCCAGGCGGTCGCCGCGCGCCGGGGACGAGCGCCGGCGGGCGGCTCAGGCCATGTTCGCGTACTGGGTGACGAAGCTGGCGATCGCGTCGGCGATGAGCTGCACGGCGATGGCGGCCAGCAGCAGGCCGGCGATCCGGGTGAGCACCTCGATCCCGCCGGGGCGGAGGATCTTGACGATGCCGCCGGAGAAGCGCAGCACGACCCAGACGGTGAGCATCACCGCGACGATCGCCGCGGCGATCGCGGTGTAGTCGGCGGGCGAGTAGGCCTGCTGGACGAAGAGCATGGTCGCCACGATGGCGCCGGGGCCGGCGAGCAGGGGGGTGCCGAGCGGCACCAGCGCGACGTTCGAGGTGGCCTGCTGGGCGGGGTCGTCGGCCTTGCCGGTCAGCAGTTCCAGGGCGACCAGCACCAGCAGCAGGCCACCGGCGGCCTGGAGCGCCGGCAGGTCCACGTGCAGGTACGCGAGCAGGGTCTGCCCGGCCACGGCGAAGACGACGATCACACCCAGCGCCAACGCCACGGCCTGCCAGGCCGCCCGGTTCCGGTCCCTGGCGGGCAGCGCCCCGGTCAGCGCGACGAAGATGGGCATCATGCCGGGCGGGTCGACGATCACCAGCAGGGTCACGAAGACCTCGCCGAACAGCTTGAGATCCACTCCGCCACGGTAGCGGCGGGACGAGGAATGCTCAGGTCGAAGCGACGGGGGTCACCCCGGTGGCGGCGGCCACGATCCGCTCGTACGCCTCGACGTCGGTGGTGAACGCGCCGAGCCGGACGGTCTTGTGCGTGCCGTGGAAGTCCGACGAGCCGGTGACGAGCAGGCCCAGCTCGGCGGCGAGCGCCCGGACGTGCGCCCGCTCGGCCGGGGAGTGGTCCTCGTGGTCGGCCTCCAGCCCGGCCAGCCCCGCCCCGGCCAGCTCCACGATCAGCCGGTCGGGCACGATGCGGCCCCGCCGGGTGGCCCTCGGGTGGGCGAAGACGGGCACCCCGCCGGCGGCCCGGACCAGCCGCACGGCCCGGAACACGTCGATGTCCTCCTTGGGCAGCCGGTACCGCTCCCCCAGCCACGCCGGGCCGAACGCCTCGGTGGTGGTCGCCACGAGCCCCGCCCGGATCAGCGCCTGGGCGATGTGCGGCCGGCCCACCGTCCCGCCGGCCGCCCCGGCCAGGACCTCGGGCCAGCTGACGTCGACGCCGTCGGCGCGCAGCAACTCGACGGTCCGCTCGGCGCGCACCTCGCGGGCGGCCCGCACCCGGGTCAGCTCCGCGGCCAGCTCCGGCTCGGCGGGGTCGAACAGGTACGCGAGCAGGTGCAGCGGCACGGACGGTTCGACGCCGTACCAGCGGCAGGACAGTTCCGCGCCCCGGACCAGGGTGAGCCCCGGGGGCAGCGCCCGTACCGCGGGCTCCCAGCCGGCGGTGGTGTCGTGGTCGGTGATCGCGAGCACGTCCAGGCCCGTGTCGGCCGCGGCCCGGACCAGCTCGGCCGGGGTGAGGGTGCCGTCGCTGGCCGTGGAGTGGGCGTGCAGGTCGATCCGGGCGGTGGCCGCCACCGGGTACGCGCTCATCGCCCCGACGCTACCCGGCGCCCCCGGCGGGTGCCGCGTCGGCGACGACCACGATCCGCGTACCCGGCTTGACGCCGGTCACCGGGGTCGAGCCGGCCGCCTCGCCCGCGAGCGCCCGGTCGAGGCGTACCAGCACCAGGCCGCCGCGTCCGTCGACGTACCAGGCGGTCTGGGCCGGCGTCCAGGACACCGCGCCGGTCAGCGGCGGGCCGGCGGGCCGGGCCACCGGCGTCCGGTCGAGCGTGGACAGGTCGACCAGCAGCGCCGCGGCCGCCGACGAGCCGGCCCGGCCGTTCGCCAGCAGCCAGCGGCCGTCGGCGGAGACCGCGCCGGGCCCGTCGGCGTCGAGCGCCGGACCGCAGGCGGTACGGGTGGCGGCGAGGCCCCGGGCGGGGTCGAGCAGCGCGAGGCAGGGCCGGCGCGGCGTACCGGCCGAGACCAGGCCGACCGCCTGCCCGTCCGGTAGGGTCCCGTGGACGGCGAGGACGTCCCGTCCGGCCCCGGTGGTCAGCCCTCCGGCGAAGGGGCGCCAGAGCGCGTACCCGGGGCGGGCCGGGTCGAGACGGACCAGGACGGCGTCGCCGACGAAGCCGGCCGGCACGGCCGCGGCGGGGGCCGGCGTGCTGGTGACCGCGATCAACTTGCCGCCGGTGAGCCCGGCGACGGAGAGGTGGTCGCCGTCGCGCCAGGCGACCTGCCGTCCGTCGGCGGCGAGGACGATCGCCTGGGCCCCCACGAGCAACCGCTGGGTGGTCCCGTCGGCCCGCACGGACATCAGGGTGCGGCCCGCCGCGCTCGGCGCGCCCACGACCAGCCACCCCTCCTCGTCGCGGACGCGCTGCGCCCGATCGACCGAGGCGATCCCGGTCAGGACGATCTGCCGGTCCCGGGTCGTGGTGAGGACGTCGCCGACGACCAGGTCGACGGCGGACCGGACCACCGGCCGCGCGGGTCCGGTCGACGGCGTGGGCAGCGGGTCCGGGGAGGTCATGCCGGCGGCGCCGCGCGGGTCGCCGAGCACCACCGTGTCGGTGGCCGGCGGTCCCGCCTGCCCGCTGATGTTCACCATGCCGGCGCCGATCAGCACGGTGGCCACCCCGGCCAGGGCGGTGCCGGTCAGGGCGCGGCGGCGGCGGATGCGCCCGGCCCGCCGGATGGCCAGGCCGGCCGGGTCGGCGGCGAGCGGTCGGGGCGCGGCGACCTGCCGGGAGAACGTCTCCCGTACGGCTCGCTCCAGCTCGTCCCGTGTCACGTCCAGTTGACGCTCCCGGGCGGTCGTCCGGTTGTCAGCGGGGGTCGGCACGCCACTCACCTGCTCTCCGCGCCGACCACGTCGACCACGTCGACGGGCAGCGGCATCGCGCCGGCCTCCGCGGGCGGGGCGGGAGCCACGACGGGCGGCGTCGCGGGCGGCGTGGAAGCCACGGCGGGCGGGGTCGGTGCCGCCCGGCGCGGGGCCGGCCGGGCAGCACCGGGTCGGCCCCCGCCACCGGTACGGCCGCCGGCGCCGGAGGTCGTCGGCCGGTCGGCGCCCCTCGCCCCCGCCGTGTCGTCGGGCAGCTCCAGCGCGGCCTGCTCGCCCAGCCGGCGCCGTAGGGTGGCCAGCGCCCGGGAGGTCTGGCTCTTCACCGTGCCGGGCGAGATCTCCAGCAGGGCGGCGGTCTGCGCCTCCGACATGTCCTCGTAGAACCGCAGCACCAGTACGGCGCGCTGCCGGCTGGGCAGCGCCCTGAGGTGCCGCCACAGCACGTCCCGGTCGAGCTGCTGCTCGATCTCGTCCACGCCGGCCCGCTCGGGCAGCACCTCGGTCGGCCGCTCGCCGTGCCAACGCCGCCGCCACCAGCTCGTCGAGGTGTTGACCATGACCCGTCGCGCGTACGGCTCGATCGCCTCGATCCCGCCGAGCCGTTTCCACGCCAGGTACGTCTTGGTCAGCGCGGTCTGGAGCAGGTCCTCGGCCGTGGCCCAGTCCCCCGCGAGCAGGTACGCGGTGCGCAGCAGGGCGCCGGAGCGGGCCGCGACGAACTCACGGAACTCCTCTTCCAGCGGGTCCCTGTCGACCACCGCTCACCTCCCCGCCCCCGTGCCTGCTGGCAGGCTGTCATGCCGGGAAGAGTCGGGGCGAGGGCAAACGGTGCGCTTTTCCTCCGATGTTCGGACGAAAAGTTTCAGGCGCCGTCGTCGGCCTTGGCCTCGTCGGCCTCCTTGCCCAGGCGCGCCTCGACCGCCGCCGGCTCGTACATCTCTTCGACCACGCGCAGGTAGAGCTCGTTCGGGTTGGGCAGGTTCTTGATCTCGCGGAGCGCCTGGTCCTGACCAGCGGACTCCAGCACGAACGTGCCGTAGTTGAGCGCGCGGCCGGCCGGGCTCTGCTCGTACTTCATGTCGGTGACCCGGGCCAGCGGCATCATCGCCACCTTGCGGGTGACGATGCCGTTGACCACCATCACCCGCTTGTTGGTCAGGATGAACCGGTCGTACCACCAGTCGGCGACCCGCCACGCCACCCAGCCCATCACGGCGAACCAGAGCAGCACCGCGACCGTGGTCAGCGCGCCGACGTCCTGCCCGGCGAGGAACCCGGAGAGGTAACCGAGCACGAAGGTCGCCGCGATGCCCACCGTGATCGGGGTGGCGAGGTGGACCCAGTGCCGCTTCCACTCTCCCCGGTACCGCTCCGTGGGGAATAGGTAGCGCGCCGTCAACGAGCTGGGCTCGTCCTCCAGCGGCAGGACCCGCCGCGAGCCGGACGGGATGCCGGACGCGTCCACCCGCAGGCCGGCCAGCTCGTCCTCGGTGATCTGCGGAGGCTGGTAACCGGCCTCGGGATCGCGGACCCACGCGCGCCCGGAGCGACCCTCGCCCGAGTACGGACCGTCGCCGTAGCCGAAGTCGTCCGAGAAGGACGGACCGTCGGGACGGCCGTGGCCCGGGCCGGGCCCGTCCTCGGGCCCGATCCTCGGAATCGGTTCCGTGTCTCGCTCGCGGCGCTCCCGGTCGGGATCGTCGGGGTCGAAAGGGGGACCGGAGGGGCTTCCCATGGCCGGCTAGGCGATGAGGCTGGTGAAGAAGTCGCCGAAGCCCTGTGCGATGTCCATGATGCCGCCGCCGATGGACTTGAAGACGTCTGCGGCGGAGTTGGGCCGGTAGGCGACAAAGAAGATCAAGAACGCGATTCCGGCCCAGGTGAGGACCTTCTTGACCATGGCGGGCCATCCTCTCGCGCGGCGCCGGGTCCACTTACCGCAGCGGCACCCAGAGTATCAGTACGGTGTCGTAAAGTGAATCTCTGCGTCCGTTCTCCGACAGTCCGGGACGGTTGTCAAGCCTTCCCGTGCAGATACGGAGACGGTGCGCCGTACACGAGCTCGGCGGGCGTCCACTCGATGAGGTCGCACAACTCGACGTCCTCGGCGAGCAGATGCCCTGCGCTCGCCGGCCAGGTTATCGCATGAAGCCACATTCCCCGAGCCTCGCCGGCGTACGCGCTTCGATCCGTGAGGGAGTTCACCAACCACAGTGGAGTCGGATGGCCGGCCACCCGGATCCTGGCCTGCCCGATGTGCTCGGGGTGCCCCGGACCGGGATCGGACAGCGCCTCGGCGAGCTGCGGGCCGGGATCGGGGCCGGGCATCCCGGCGAGCCGGGTGCCCAGGCCGACGCCCGGCGCCTCGGCCACGAAGACCAGGTCGGCCGGGCCGCCGCCGAGCGGCTCCGGCCCCGCGCAGGCGACCGCGGTGGCCCGCACCCCGTCCCGCTCGTCCCCCGCGTACGCGACGCCGGTCAGGGTCCAGCCGGGCGGCAGCGGCCAGGGACACCAGAGCGGGGTGGCCGGGCCGTCCGGGGGCGAGGTGGCGGCGATCCGGTCCACCACGCTCGCCACGATCTGCGCGCCGATGTGCTCGGGCACGTGCAACGGCGCCACCGGGCCGCAGCGCGGGCACCGCCACTCGCTGTGCATCAGGTCCGGCTTGCGGACGGATCCACCGCACCTGGGGCAGCTCACCACGACACTCACGTTCCCACCGTCACCCCGCCGTGGTCGCCCGTCAAGCCGAGACGGGGTTTTCTCCGGCCACCGGACGGGCGCGGGCGGCGGCCCGGCCATGGGAGGGCGCGGTGCGGGGGCTCAGTCCGCCGGCGGCGGAGGCGCGGTGCGGGGCGCTCGGTCCGTCGGCGGCGGGCCGGCGGGGGCGCGGTGCGGGGGCGCTCAGTCCGTCGGTGGCGGGCCGGCGTGGGCGCGGATCCAGGCGTGCATCGCGATGCCGCTGGCCACCCCGGCGTTGATCGACCGGGTGGAGCCGTACTGGGCGATGGAGAACAGCTGCGCGCAGGCCGCCCGGGCCGGGTCGGACAGGCCCGGCCCCTCCTGGCCGAACAGCAGCACGCAGCGGCGCGGCAGCGTCGTCGTCTCCAGCGGCCGGGAGCCGGGCAGGTTGTCGATGCCCACCACCGGCAGCTCGCGCTCGGCAGCCCAGGCGACGAACTCCTCGATCGTCGGGTGGTGCCGCACGTGCTGGTAGCGGTCGGTCACCATGGCGCCCCGCCGGTTCCACCGGCGGCGCCCGACAACGTGCACCTCGGCGGCCAGGAACGCGTTGGCGTTGCGGACCACCGTGCCGATGTTGAAGTCGTGCTGCCAGTTCTCGATCGCCACGTGGAAGTCGTGCCGGCGCCGGTCGAGGTCCGCGACCACGGCCTCGCGCCGCCAGTACCGGTACCGGTCCACCACGTTGCGCCGGTCGCCGGTGGCGAGCAGCTCCGGGTCGTACCGGGGGTCGTCCGGGGGGTCGCCGGGCCACGGTCCCACGCCGACGTCGAGCTGGTCACCGGTCACGGTCTGCAGAGGGTACGGCCCGACCGGCCGCCCGGGGCCGTCGGGTGACCCGGCTCAGCCCAGGTCGAGCGCCCCGCCGAGCCGGTCCAGGAAGCGCCGGTCGGCCGGCGCGGTGGCCGGGGCGGCCGGCCCGCCGGCGGGGGCGGCGCGGCAGACCCGGGCGGCCACCGACAGCACCCACTGCCGGTACGCGGCCGAGTCGGCGGGGTCGGCGCGGCGGCGCAGTACGCGGACGGCGGCCCGGCACGCGGCCAGCAGGTCGACCAGGTCGGTGAGCCGGTCGGCCGGGGGCGTCGAGCCGTCGTGCCGGGAGTAGATGGCGGCCACCACGGCGCGGACCAGATCGCTGTCGAAGGCCCGGCCGGCCGCCACCGCGTCGAGGCCGGCGAGCCCGGCGGCCACGCCGCGCGGTGGGTGCCCGGGGGCGGGGGTGGCGGCGGCGACGAGCACCCGCCCGGGAAGGCCGGTCAGCAGCGTCCACTCGGCGGCGGAGTAGACGGCGGTGGTCAGCGGTGCGGCGCGACGGCCGGCGGCCGGCGGCTCTCCGGCGACGGAGTGGCTCATGGGAACCTCCGGCGCCAGCATATGCCCCGGATCGCGCGCCGGACCCCGCCCGCGGAGAACCCGGCGGGCGGGCCCCAGCGCGTACGGCGGTGGGGTCAGCGCGGTTCGGGGAAGCTGGGCCGCTCCGGGTCGACACCCTCCGCGACGGCCGTCGCGGCGTACTCCCGCTTGGGGACCATCACCCGACGGCGGAAGACGCAGACCATGGTGCCGTCCTGCTTGTAGCCACGGGTCTCGACCGACACCACGCCCCGGTCCGGCTTCGACTCCGACTCGCGCTTGTCCAGCACCGTCGTCTCGCCGTAGATGGTGTCGCCGTGGAAGGTCGGGGCCACGTGCCGCAGTGACTCGACCTCCAGGTTGGCGATGGCCTTGCCGCTGACGTCCGGCACGGACATGCCGAGCAGGAGGGAGTAGATGTAGTTACCCACCACCACGTTGCGCTTGAACTGACTCGCCGACTCGGCGTAGTGGGCGTCCATGTGCAGGGGGTGGTGGTTCATGGTGAGCAGGCAGAAGAGGTGGTCGTCGTACTCGGTGACGGTCTTGCCCGGCCAGTGCCGGTAGACCGCGCCGACCTCGAACTCCTCGTAGTAACGGCCGAACTGCATCGGTGTCCCCTTCAGGGCGGGCGACGGAGTTCGACCCAGGATGCCTTACCGGAGGTTAAGGTGGCGGCCGGGCCGGCGTCGAGAAATGTCACATCGATCGCGACCTGGGGAGACGCAATGAGCGGCGGGGCCCTCCCCGGCACCCGCCGCCCACGCTTTGATGAGGAAGATTCTGCCCCAGGCAACGACGGGCGCATAGAGATGGACGTCACATTTACGTTTCTGTGACATTACGATGAGTAGCCGGAGGCCGCCCCTCGAGCGACCTCCCCAGGCTGGATCGATGCCTGTCAAGCATCAGATCACCGATCCGTAACGGCTGGATGCGGCGGCCTCCTTGGAAGCGCTCTCATCACTCCTCGTCACGCAAGTGCTTCCTGCATGTGCGTCCTGCAACACTTGCCCCACAGATCTGGGTCGATATCCTGGCTCAGGCCGGCGGCCCGGCGGGGTTTCGGTGGCGACCACCCGGGAATTCGACGGAACCTGTCCTGGTTGCAGGAGGCGTAGGTGATTCCGCGGTGATCGGAGACTGCAAATGGCAACCGTTGAGCTGACCACGGCGAACTTCGACGAGGTGACCGGCAGCGACGGTATCGTCCTCGTCGACTTCTGGGCCGAGTGGTGCGGCCCCTGCAAGCGGTTCGCCCCGGTCTACGAGCGCTCCTCGGAGAAGCACCCGGGCATCGTCTTCGGCAAGGTCGACACCGAGGCGCAGCAGGCGCTGGCCGCGAAGTTCGACATCCGGTCCATCCCGACGGTCATGGCGGTGCGGGACGGCGTGATCGTGTTCGCGCAGCCCGGCGCCCTGCCCGAGTCGGCCCTGGAGAACCTGATCCAGCAGGTCGAGGCCCTCGACATGGACGACGTCCGCAATAAGCTGGCCGAGCAGAAGCACTGAGCCGAGCCCTCCGACGGCCGGGCCCCACCGGGGTCCGGCCGTCGGTGCGTCCGGCGGCGGCCGGCACACGGCCGACCCCTCGCCGGTGGCCGGTCAGGCGCCGCGCCGATCACGGGCCAGGCACCGCGCTGGTCACGGGCCAGGCACCGTGCCGATCACGGGCCAGGCGCCGTGCCGGTGACGGGCCAGGCACCGCGCTGGTAACCCGGTCAGGCGCCGGCGGTGGGACGCCCGGCCGGGCCGTAGAGGCGCTCGCGGGCCTCCTGGGGCAGCGCGCAGGCGGCGGTGCCACCGGGCAGCCGGTGCCGGTTGCGGGCCACCCACCGGTACGCGGGCCAGGCCAGCGCCCGCGCCGGCGCCAGGCGCAGCCCGGCCCCGGCGGCCCGCCAGAGCGGGCCGCTGCCGCCCAGCAGCTTCGCGATCGCGTCCGGCCCGGCGGCGCGGAAACCGTCCGCGCCGACCCACTGCACGGCCTCCTCGCACTCGGCGGCGGTGAGACCCAGCGCGTCGAGGTCGGCGAACTGCCAGGGCACCACGCGCGCCCCCGTGGGGATGCGGCGCTCGATGAACTCGGCGCAGCGGGTGCAGAACGCGCAGTCGCCGTCGTAGACGAAGGTCGACGTCTCCATTCCCCCATCCTCCCCCGCGCGGCGACGCGCCGGGCGCCGGTGTCCGACAGGTCACTTGCACTTCTCTCGTACGCATGTTCGAATGATGGCCATGCGCTGGGACAACCTCTCCGCTCCCCCGGACGAGGGGGTTCCCGAGCGGGCAGCGCCGGCGGCTCCACCCCTGCCGCTGGCGCTGCCCGGCGCGATCGCCCGCACCTTCGACACCCCCGGCTTCGCCGGGATGACCTTCTACGAGGTGCGGGCAAAGTCGATCATCAACCGGGTGCCCGGCGCGTCGCGCGTCCCGTTCGAGTGGACGATCAACCCGTACCGGGGCTGCAGTCATGCATGTCTCTACTGCTATGCGAGAAACACGCACACCTACCTGGACCTGGACGCCGGGGCGGACTTCGACCGGAAGGTGGTCGTCAAGGTCAACGCTGGCGAGCTGGTCCGGCGGGAGCTGGCCGCGCCCGGGTGGCGCGGCGCGCACGTCGCGATGGGCACCAACGTGGACTGCTACCAGCGCGCCGAGGGGCGCTACCGGCTCATGCCGCAGATCATCGAGGCGCTGCGCGACTTCGCCAACCCGTTCTCGATCCTCACCAAGGGCACGCTGATCCTGCGGGACCTGCCGCTGCTGCGCCAGGCCGCCGAGGTGACCCGGGTGGGCGTCTCGTTCTCGGTGGGGTTCGTGGACGAGGCGCTGTGGCGGTCGGTCGAGCCGGGCACGCCGAGCCCGCGCCGCCGGCTGGACGCCGTCCGGGCGCTCGCCGACGCGGGCTTCGCCGTCGGGGTGCTGATGGCGCCCATCCTGCCGGGGCTCACCGACACCGACGAGTCGATCGACGCCACCGTGGCGGCGATCGCCACCGCTGGCGCCACCAGCGTGACGCCGCTCGCCCTGCACCTGCGCCCCGGCGCCCGGGAGTGGTACGCGGGCTGGCTCGGCCGGGAGCACCCCCGGCTGGTCCCCCGCTATCGGGAGCTGTACGGGGCCGGGGCGTACGCGCCGCAGGCGTACCAGCGGGAGCTGACCGCCCGGGTGCGGATGGCCGCACGCCGGCACGGCCTGCACCGCGCTGAGGTCGGCGACAATCGCCGGCTGCCGGAGCCGCCGCCGAAGGCGCCGCCGGCCGAGCAACTCACCCTGCTGTGAGGTCGCCTGTCGATTAGAGTCGCGGGGTGCGTACCGCTCAGCAGATCCTCGCCGACGCCGCCGTGATCGCCGTCGTCGGCGCGTCCAGCGACCCCAGCAAGCCGGCGCACACCGTGCCGGCGCAGATGCAGCGGTACGGCTGGCGGATCATCCCGGTCAACCCGTGGCTGGAGGGCGAGCTGTTCGGCGAGCGGGCGTACCGGTCGCTGGCCGACATCCCGCACCCGGTCGACCTGGTCAACGTGTTCCGCCGGCCGGCCGACGCCGTCGAGGTGGTCCGCCAGGCGGTGGCGATCGGCGCGCCCGCGGTGTGGTTGCAGCTCGGAATCATCTCGCCGGAGGCACGGCGGATCGCCGAGGAGGCCGGAATCGACTACGTCGAGGATGCGTGCCTCATCATCGAGCGCGCCGCCGCCGGCCTCACCCGGCTGGGCTGACAGCGGGCTGCCTCGCTGTCAGATCAGATGGCGCGGGCGACGGCGATCGTCGTGTGCAGCCGCTGACCGGCCTCGTAGAACATGTACTGCACGCCGTCCTGGCTGCCGAACGAGGCGGCGGCGCTGCGTCCGTTGTCGGGGGCGCCGGTCATCGCGTAGTGGAAGACGCCGAGATGGATCTCACGGTCGAGGTTCGGGCCGACCTCGGTGATGAACATGTTGCCGCCGTTGCCGTGGTAGATGACGTAGGCGGTGCCGTTGCGGGTCACGAACGTCGGCGCCGCGATGTCAGTCTGCCCGTCCGGCTCCGGCCTGACGAGCGGGGTCGGGTCGAACTGGAACGTCTTACCCGTCGATGACCAGCCCCAGAAGATCTTCCGGGTCCCGTTCGTGACGCCCATGAACAGCATGATGTACTTGTTGCCCAGCCCCGCCACGCTGTGCTGGAAGACGCGGGCGTACGAGGTCTCCGTCGAGCCGGGGATGACGCCGGTGTGCAGAACCCGGCCGTAGTAGTTGAAGTGGATGCCGTCGGTGGACCAGGCCATCCGGGTCGTCGTGTTCTCACCGTGGAAGTACAGGTAGAACTGGCGCGCGTCGGCGTCCCAGATCACGTGGGGCGAGGACACGTGGCTCACGCTGTAGTACGGCGACCAGACGTTGGAGATGATCGGGTTGTACGGGTACTCCGTGAACTGGCCATCGAGCGAGTTGCCGTAGGCGAGGCAGATCCCGCCCGGCGCGTCGTGCGGCGCGTAGTACAGGTAGTAGCGGGCGAGCGCGGTGCTGACCTTGTCGGAGACCCCGCGGATGCAGGGGAAGATCAGCTCGCCGGTGGGGTTGTAGCGCAGGTTCGCCTTGGTGAACGGTGTGCCGATGTACTGGTAGCTCGGGAACCCAGCCGGCGCCGCGAAGGCCGGGGCCCCACCCGTCGCGGCGCCGAGGCCACCGACGGCGGCCGCTCCGCCGAGCAGCGCCGCGCCGCGCAGCACCTGCCGGCGATCCATGGGGATGCTCATGGTCATACCTCCGTTCAATCGATCGAGTGATTGATGAGTCTCCGACTCCGATCGAACGGCGTCAAGATGCTAATACGAATTAGCAAGGGCTTACAGGGCCTGCTGAAGAGTCCGCCGGGCCACGCCCGGGTGTTGTGTCCCTGCCCGCGGATCCGGGTCAGAGCTTGTACTCCTTGAGCAGGCCGCGGGAGATGATGGTCTTCTGGATCTCCGAGGTGCCCTCGCCGATGAGCAGGAACGGCGCCTCCCGCATCAGCCGCTCGATCTCGTACTCCTTGGAGTAGCCGTAGCCGCCGTGGATGCGGAACGCCTCCTGGACGACCTCGGCGCAGTATTCGGAGGCGAGCAGCTTGGCCATGCCGGCCTCGACGTCGTTGCGCTGGCCGGCGTCCTTGAGCCGGGCGGCGTTGACCATGAGGGCGTGCGCCGCCTCGATCTTGGTGCCCATCTCGGCGAGCTTGAACGCCACGGCCTGGTGCTTGGCGAGCGGCTGGCCGAACGTCCTGCGCTGCTGAGCGTACGCGACGGCCAGCTCGAAGGCCCGGATGGAGATGCCGCAGGCGCGGGCGGCGACGTTGACCCGCCCGACCTCGATGCCGTCCATCATCTGGTAGAAGCCGCGGCCGAGCCGCTCCGGGCCGCCGAGGATCGCGGTCTCGGGGACGGCGACCCCGTCGAGCACCATCTCGGTGGTCTCGACGCCCTTGTAGCCCATCTTCTCGATCCTGCCGGGGATGGTGAGGCCGGGCGCGGTCTCGCCGAAGCCGGGCTCCTTCTCCAGCAGGAAGGTGCTCATGTTGCCGTACACCGAGTCGGCGCCGGTGTCCGTCTTGACCAGGGTGGCGACGACCGACGAGTATGCGCCGTTGGTCAGCCACATCTTCTGCCCGTTGAGGACGTACCGGTCGCCGTCGCGGACCGCCCTGGACTTGATGGCCGAGACGTCGGAGCCGCACTCCGGCTCGGACATGGAGAACGCGCCGCGCACCTCGCCGGTGGCCATCCTCGGCAGCAGCCGGGACTTCTGCTCGGCCGAGCCGTGCTGGGAGATCAGGTACGCCACGATGAAGTGCGTGTTGACGATGCCGGAGATGGACATCCAGCCCCGGGACAGCTCCTCCACCACGAGGGCGTACGTCAGCAGGGACTCGCCGAGCCCGCCGTACTCCTCGGCGATGGTGAGGCCGAACAGCCCCATCTCGCGCATCCCGTCGAGGATGTCGGCGGGGTACTCGTCGGCGTGCTCCAGCCGCTGGGCGTGCGGAATGATCTCCTTGTCGGCGAACTCCCGGACGGTCTCCAGGATCGACCGCTGCACATCGGTCAGGCCGGGTGTCTGGGCGAGTCGGGCCATCTCAGCCTCCGGGGATCGACGCATTACTCGTAGGTAACTGAACGCGCGGTCAGTATCGGCCCGCCCGGCCGGGAAGGCCAAGGTGACCAGTCCACACAACCTTTGTGAAAAGGTTCACCGGTGCGGGTAGCGTCCGCAATACAGGCCTGGTCACAAGGTGCGAGGGAGGCGGCGGATGGAGCACCCACCGCGGGAGCCGGACCAGCCGCCGTCCCCGTACGAGCCGCCGGGCGCGGGCGGCCACGGCCCATCGGGCCTGGGCGGCCACGGCACGCCCGGCCCGCCGATCGGGTACGGCCCACCGCCGGGGTACGGCCCGCCCGGCGGGTACGGCCAGCCGGGTCCGGGCCGGCGGACGAACGTGCTCGCGGTGTTGTCCCTGGTGTTCGCGTTCGTCTTCGCCCCGGCCGGGATCGTGCTCGGGCACGTGGCCAAGCGGCAGATCCAGCGCACCGGCGAGGAGGGCGACCAGCTGGCCACCTGGGGGCTGATCCTCAGCTACGTCTTCACCGTGCTCTGGGTGCTCGCCTGCTGCGGCTGGATCGCACTCGCCATCTGGGCGAATCACGACGGCGGCATGTACCGCTGAGACGGCCCGCCCGCGCGGCGACCGCCCGCGCGAAGGGGCGGCTCAGCGGAACCGCGCCTCCCGGACGCTGTTGCCGCCGTCCACCACCAGCATCTGGCCGGTGATGTAGGACGCCGCCGGCGAGCAGAGGAAGGCGACCGCGGCGGCCACCTCGTCGGGGGTGCCGGGGCGGCCCACCGGTGTGCCGAGGCCCTGCCGCAGCTCCGCCACGGTGGACGCGGCGGTGTGGATGATGCCGGGGGCCACGGCGTTCACCGTCACCCCGTCGGCGATCATCTCCATGGCCAGCGCCCGGGTCAGCCCCACCACGCCCGCCTTCGCCGCGGCGTACGCGGCCTCGGTGGGCAGGGCGTTGACCGGGCCGGCGGTGGCCGCGACGTTGACGATACGCCCCCAGCCCCGCTCGGCCATCCCGCCGATGAACGCCCGACTGCACAGGAACGCCGTGGTCAGGTTCCGGTCGATCTCGCCGCGCCACTCGTCGTAGCTCAGCTGGGCCACCGGGCGCAGCACCTCGGGGCTGGCTCGGCTCGCCAGGCCGGCGTTGTTGACCAGGACCTCGACGTCGCCGAACTGCTCGACGACCGCGTCGGCGAGCGCGCCGACCTCGGACTCGTCGGTCAGGTCCGCGACGAAGCCGGTCACGCCCAACTCCCCCGCGCGCTCATGGATGCGGCGGGTGGTGGAGACGATCGCCACCCGGGCGCCGAGGTCGGCCAACCGGCGGGCGGTGGCGTACCCGATGCCGTCCGGGCTGCCGGCCCCGGTGACCAGGGCGACCCGGCCGTCGAGCCGCATGGTGACCGGCTCGGCCAGCGGCGCCGGCGCGTCCTGCCCCGTCCGCACGTCGATTGCCATGCCGCGATCCTGCCCGCTTCCGGCGCACGGGGCAATGCGCCGCCCGGCGACGCGTGCACCCGATTTTGCCTCGGTCTGGCTACCCTGACGGCGCACCCTCGACCAGACGGAGACGAACCGATGACATATCCTCCGCCGTCCGGCGGCCCGAACGACCCCTGGGCGCAGCCGTCGGCCCCGCCGGCCGACCCGACACTGGCGATGGGCGGGCAGCCGATCCCGGCCCAGCCGGCCAACCCCGACCCGTACGCCCCGGCCGACCCGTACGCGGTGGCCAAGTCGGACCAGGTCCCGGCGGTGGGCGGCGACCCGTACGCCGCGCCGGGCTACGGGCAGCCCGGATACCCGCCCGGTTACCCCACGCCTGGTTACCCCACGCCCGGTTACGGCTACGCGCCGCCGCAGAAGACCAACGGGATGGCCATCGCCGCCCTGGTGCTCTCCCTGGTCGGCATCGCGTCCTGCATCACCGCGCCGATCGGCGCGATCCTCGGGCACGTGGCCCGCAAGCAGATCCGGGAGACCGGCGAGGGCGGCGAGGGGATGGCGAAGGCGGCCATCATCGTGGGCTGGATCCTCACCGGCCTGCTGGTACTGATGATCATCTTCTACGTCGTGGTCATCGTGCTGGCGATCGCCACCGCCGACACCGGCGGCAGCACCCCCACCTTCTGACGCGCGGTGCCGCCCCGGGGCCCGGGGCGGCACCGGCGGCGAGAGCCCGGCCGACGACGGGGCTCAGCCGGCCGGCGGGGTGAAGCTCGACGTGCGGGTCATCCCGGCCGCGCGGCCCTTGGCCGCGATCACCAGCGCCATCTTCCGGGACGCCTCGTCGATCATCTCGTCGCCCAACATCACGGCGCCGAGCCTGCCGCCCGCCTCCGAGGTGTAGTGCTCGTACGCGTCGAGGATCAGCTCGGCGTGGTCGTAGTCGGCCTGGCTCGGCGAGTAGACCTCGTTCGCGGCGTCGATCTGGCCCGGGTGCAGCACCCACTTGCCGTCGAACCCCAGCGCGGCCGAGCGCTTCGCCACCTCGCGGAACGCGTCCACGTCGCGGATCTGCAGGAACGGGCCGTCGATCGCCTGCTTGTCGTGCATCCGGGCGGCCATCAGGATGCGCATCAGGATGTAGTGGTACGGGTCGCCGGGGTAGTCGGGGATCAGCGCGCCGACCGCCAGGGACTTCATGTTGATCGAGGCCATGAAGTCGGCCGGGCCGAAGATGATGGTCTCCACCCGGGGCGAGGCGGCGGCGATGGAGTCGACGTTCACCAGGCCGGCGGCGTTCTCGATCTGCGCCTCGATGCCGATCCGGCCGACCTCCAGCCCGAGGGTCTTCTCCAGTTGGGTGAGCGTCAGGTCCAGCCACTGCACCTGGGCCGCGTTCTGCACCTTCGGCAGCATGACGCAGTCCAGGTTGGCGCCGGCGCCCTCGACGACCTCGATCACGTCCCGGTACGTCCACGGGGTGGTGAGGTCGTTGACCCGGACCACCCGGGTCTTGCCGGCCCAGTCGCCCTCGTTGAGGGCGGCCACGATGTTCTTGCGGGCGTCCGGCTTGGCGAGCGGGGCGACCGCGTCCTCCAGGTCGAGGAACACCTGGTCGGCGGGGAGGCCCTGGGCCTTGCCGAGCATCTTCACGCTGGAACCCGGCACGGCGAGGCAGGACCGGCGGGGGCGACCGACAGCGGCCATCGAGTGCGCTCCTTCCCGCGTCGGCGGACGGGCCGACGGGCAGACGGATGCCGCCGCACCGGGCGGACTTAACGATCCCAAAGGTGTTTGTGACGTCACGGTAACCTCGCGCCATGACCGGGGTGAATGGACCTGTGGAAGATCTCACTGGGCGTCGGATCGTGGTGGTGACGGGCGCCAGCTCCGGCATCGGACTGGCCGCCGCCGTCGACCTGGCGCGCCGCGGCGACCAGGTGGTATTGGTCGGTCGGGACCCGGCCCGCCTCCAGTCGGCGGGCGACCGGGTACGCGAGGCGTCCGGCGAGCGTCCCGAACTGTTCCGCGCCGACT
Source organism: Micromonospora sp. B11E3 (assembly GCF_039871625.1). NCBI lineage: Bacteria > Bacillati > Actinomycetota > Actinomycetes > Micromonosporales > Micromonosporaceae > Micromonospora > Micromonospora sp. B11E3. The sequence continues at coordinate 29,214 of NZ_JBDPMC010000031.1, forward strand.
TCGCGGTCCTCGACGACGTACGCGGGCTGGCGGAGCGGCTGCGCGCGGCGTACGACCGGATCGACGTGCTGGCCAACAACGCCGGCGCGATCGTGCTGCGGCCGGTCACCACCGTGGACGGCTTCGAGCTGTCCATCCAGGCCAACCACCTGGCCCCGTTCCTGCTCAGCAACCTGCTGCGGGACCGGGTGGGCCGGATCGTGGTCACCGCCTCGGGGGCGCACCGCAGCGGGGTGCTGGACCCGGGCGACCTGAACGCGACGCTGCGCGGCTACCGGCCGATGCGCGCGTACGGCACCAGCAAGCAGGCGAACATCCTGTTCACCGCCGAGGCGGCCCGGCGCTGGCCGGAGATCCCCGCGTACTGCTTCCACCCCGGCGTGGTGCGGACCCGGTTCGGCGCGGACAGCCGGCTGGTGGCCCTCGGCATGCGGCTGCTGCCGTTCCGCAGCCCGGAGCAGGGCGCGGAGACCCTGGTCTGGCTGGCCAACCAGGACCCGGCGCGGCTGGCGGACGGCGGCTACTACTTCGACCGTCGGCCGCGGCGACCGCTGCGCAAGGCGGCCGATCCCGGCCTCGCCGCCCGCCTCTGGGCGACCAGCGCGCAGGCGGTCGGCCTCCCGGAGGCGTAGCCCCGTGGGGCCGGGGCAGGCCGTGACTAGCCGCGGCCTCACCGGGTACGCGTCCGCCATGGGTAGCCACAAACCAAACAAACACGACAGCGGCGGCGAATCGGCGCGGGCCGGGCGGAATCCGGGCAGCGGCGCCCGGGGCCGGCAGGGTTCGGAGGTCGAGCACTCGCCGAAGCGCCGGCACGAGCGGGCGGCGACGGGCACCTCCGGCAGCGAACGCGACCACGGCCGGTCCAAGCTCGCGCACGAGGGGCGGATCCACCGCCAGGGTTCGGGGTGAGCGGGTGCCGGACCCGTACCCGAGCGGCCCGCACGTGAGGTGCGGGCCGCTCAGACCGTACGCTCCTCGGTCACCGGGCCGGCGGCGGCCGGGAACATGTGGCGTACGTCGGGATCGTCGTCGGCGATCTCCCGGACCCGCTGCTCGGCCTCCTGGTCGGCCTCGGTGAGCCGGCCCCCGTGCTGGCGCAGGTGCTCGTCCCAGGACGGCACCAGGTAGACCTCCACGAAGCGGTCCCGGCACTCCGCCTCGTGGAACAGCCCCCAGCGCATCGCGCCCGTACGCTGCCGCGACCCGCGGACCAGTTCCATCGCCGTCAGGAAGTCCGCCTTCCGCTCCGGGCGCACGGTGTAGGTGATCTCGATCAGCACCGGCCCGACCCGGGGATCGGGCTGGAGCGCGAGGTTCAGGCGCGGCCAGTAGGTCGCCGGGTCCCTCTTGACCCCGCGCAGTTCGGGCAGCGGCCAGATCTGGGACGTCACCGCGCTCAGCAGCATCAGCGCGCCCGCCCCGACGAACGCGGCGACCAGCCCGGCGATGTCCGCGACCACGCCCCAGGCGAACGCCCCGACGGCCTGCCCGCCGCCCTGCACCACCTGGAAGACGGCCAGCCCCCGGGCGCGGACCCAGCCGGGCAGGAACAACTGGATCTCGGCGTTGACGTTGGCGAGCACGACGACCCAGGCCAACCCGGCCGGCAGCAGGGCGACCAGCACCACCGGGACGATCCGGACGGACGCCACCACGAGCAGGGTCGCGCCGTAGAGCACCCCGGCCAGCAGCAGGAACTGGTTGGCCGTCAGCCGGGTCCGGATCCACGGCAGCAGCACGCCGCCCGCGATCGCGCCCACGCCGAGGGCAGCCAGGAGCAGGCCGTACCCGCTGGAGTTCATGCCGAGCCGGCGGCTGGCCACCAGCGGCAGCAACGCCCACAGCGCGCTCGCCGGCAGCACGAACACCAGCGCCCGCCGCAGCAGGCGGCGGACGATCGGCGAGTGCCGGACGTACCGGCCGCCGGCGCGCAGCGCCGCCGTGAAGCGCTCCGGGACCTCGACGGCGCGGGCGTCGCCGGGCCGCCAGCGCAGCAGCGCGTACGCGAAGACCAGGAACGCCACGCCGTTGAGGGCGAACACGGGCGCGACGCCCAGCCGGGCGATCAGCACGCCGGCCACGGCCGGCCCGACGGCCCGGGCCAGGTTCACGCTGATCGAACCGAGCGCGGAGGCCGCCCGCAGGTGCTCCCGGGACACCAGCTCCGGGATCACCGACGCCCAGGCCGGCAGGGTGAGCGCCTGCCCCACGCCGAACGCGAAGGTGAGCGTGAGCAGCAGCGCGGGCGGCATCCGGCCGGCCGCGGTGAGCAGGGTGAGCGCCGTCGCCACCCCCACCAGGAACAGTTGCACCGAGATCAGCAGGTGCCGGCGGTCGAAGGTGTCGGCCAGCGCGCCGGCCGGCAGCGCCAGCAGCAGCACCGGCAGCAGGCTCGCGGTCTGGACCAGCGCCACCAGCGTCGAGGCGTTCGACTGGTTGACCAGCAGCCACTGCGCGCCGACCGTCTGCATCCAGGTGCCGATGTTGGCGGCCAGCAGGGCCAGCCACAGGTTGCGGTAGACGGCGGTCCGCAGCGGCGCCCACGCCGAGGCCGTCGGCTCGGTGCCGCCGCCCGGCGTCACCACCGTCCGTCAGCGCGCAGCACGCGCTCCCCGGAGACGTAGAGGTCGTCGGGGTCCAGCAACAGCAGTCGTACGACCTCCTCGGCGACCTGCTCGGGCAGCGCGTAGACCTCGTCGAGGAAGTGGTCGCCCACCCGCTCCTGCAGCCGCGTCGGCATCGGCCCCGGGTGCAGCTGCATCACCTTGATCCGGTTGCTGTGCTGGGCCTCCGCCAGCGACTCGACCAGGCTGCTGCCGTAGCTCTTGGTGGCCCGGTAGACGGGGATGCCGGGGCGCGGCTGCACCACCGCCATGGCGCCGACGTAGACCACGTTGCCGTAGCCCTGCCGGCGCAGGTGGTGCAGCGCCTCCTTGAGCACGTACGTCGTGCCGAGCGCGTTCACCTCCACCGCCCGGCGGATGTGGCCCGGGGTGAGCTGCTCCAGGTCGCCGCCCGCCCACACCGAGGCGCAGGCCGCGACGCCGTCGATCACGCCGTACCGGTCGGCCACCTCGGCGAAGACCGCGCGCACCTGGTCGTACGACGAGACGTCGCAGACGGCGCCGGCGCAGCCGAGTTCGTCGCTCGCCCTGTCGACCTCCTCCTGCTGGTCGCCGAGCACGACCACGCGCTGCTCCTGGACGAGCAGCCGGGCGACGGCCAGCCCGAGCCCGCTGGTGCCGCCGGCGACCACGAAGGTGCGGGCAGCCGGGTCTCCGGCCGCCGCGGCGTTCGACGGGTCGCGCACGGGCGCCGCCTTCCCGCTGCCGCGGGTTCCACACCCGGACCACTCTCCCGCCGCGCGACGGTCGCCTTCGCCGTCAGCCGGGCAGGTGCACCGGGACGCTGGTCACCACCACCCCGGGCAGTCTGCGCAGCGCCCGGCGCAGCCGCTGCTCCGCCTGGCTGTGCAGCGGGCGGTACCAGCTGCGGCGCAGCACCACCTCCGGCACGATCACGGTGAACACGAGGTCGGGCCGGGAGGCGTGCAGCGCCTCCAGGTAGTGCGCCAGCGGCCCGATCACCGCCCGGTACGGCGAGACGACCGTCTCCAGCCGCACGTGGTCTCCCCACGCCTCCCACTGCTCGCGGAACCGGTCCGCCTCCCGCTCCTCCGGTGCGAGGTGCACCGCCAGGGTCGGCTGCCCGAGCGACGCCGCGTACGCCAGGGCGCGCAGTGAGGCCAGGTTGAGCCGGGCGACGGGCACGATCACGAGGTGTCGTACCTGCTGCGGCGACTCCTGCCCCTCCGACGGGCCGGGCGCCCGGTCGTCGGGGGCGGGGCCGGCGGCGGGCGGCACCCCCGGTGGTCGCAGGGCCAGCGCGCGGTTCAGCCGCCGGTAGTGCACCTGCACGCGGTGGAGCAGCAGCACCAGCAGCGGCACGGCGACGACGACCACCCAGGCGCCCTCGGTGAACTTGGCGGACGCGGCGGTCAGCAGCACCAGCCCGGACAGCGTCGCGCCGAGCGCGTTGACGGCCAGCCGGTGGCGCCAGCCCGCCCCCCGGCGCCGGCGCCAGTGCACCACCATCCCCGCCTGGGACAGGGTGAACGCCAGGAACACCCCGACCGCGTACAGCGGGATCAGCGACTGGGTGTGCCCGCCGAACGCCACGAACACCACCGCCGCCGTGACCGACAGCACCACCAGGCCGGCGCTGAACGCCAACCGGTCGCCCAGGTGCAGGAACCGGCGGGGCGCGTGCCCGGCCCGGGCCATGAAGAACAGCAGGCGCGGAAACCCGTTGTACGCGGTGTTCGCCGCCAGCAGCAGGATCAGCGCGGTGGCCGCCTGCACCAGCGCGTACCAGGGCCCGGTCGGGAAGCTGTGCCGGGCCAGTTGGGACAGCACCGTCTGCCCCGGCGCCGGCACCACGCCGTTCAGGTGGATCAGGACGACGATGCCGGCGAAGAGGGCCACCAGCATGCCCACCATGAAGCTGAGCGTGGTGCGGGCGTTGCGCCACTCCGTCGGCCGGAACGCCGGCACCGCGTTGGACACCGCCTCGATGCCGGTCATCGACACCGCCCCGGAGGCGAACGCCCGCAGCACCAGCAGCAGGCCCAGCCCCTCGACGGCCGGCACGGGCGGCGGGGGCAGCGGCGCGAACCCCCGCCCGGCCGCCTGGACGAAGCCGGCGCCGAGCACCGCCACCAGCGCGAGCACGAAGGCGTACGTGGGAATCGCGAAGATGTTCCCGGCGGTGCGTACGCCGCGCAGGTTGCCGGCGAGCAGCAGCGCGATGACCAGGATGCCGAGCGGAACGGTGAACCGGGTGAGCCCCGGCAACGCCGAGGTGACGGCGTTGACGCCCGCGGCGATCGACACCGACACGGTGAGCACGTAGTCCACGATCAGCCCGGCCGCGGCGGCCAGGCCCGCCACGGGACGCAGGTTGTCGCAGGCCACGACGTACGAGCCGGCGCCGTGCGGGTACGCCGGGATGGTCTGCCGGTACGAGACGCCGACCGCGACCATGAGCACCACCAGCAGGGCGGCCAGCGGCAGCGACAGCCCCAGCGCGCCGCCGCCGGCCAGCACCAGCACGGACAGCATCGCCTCCGGCCCGTACGCCACCGAGCTGAGCAGGTCGGACGAGAGCACCGGGAGGGCGACCAGCTTGCGCATGCGCTCGTACAGCACGGCGGAGCTGCGCAGGGGCGGGCCGAACACCGCGCGGCGCAGCCGGGCCAGGCCCCGGCCGAGGCGGGACCCGGGCAGGGTGGCCGGCTCGGTGGCGACCAGCTCCTCCGGCTCGTTCTCCTCCGATCGTTTCCCGCCTGCCGCGGCCTTCCCCGGCGGCTCTCCGCCCGCCGCGTTGGCCCGGAACATCTCGATCGGCGTCAGCCGGCCGAACCGGCTGGGCGTGGGACGACCCCGGTACCGGCCGAGCGTCGGATCGACCGGCAGCTCCCGGGACCGGCCCGGGCGCCCCGGGGCCGTCCGCCACTGCGCCCCGATGCGCCGCAGCGCGTCGAGTTCAGCCGGGGTCAGCGGCGGGAACTCCGCGGAGGGCGTGACGACGGTCCCCTCACCGCGCCCCTCGCCCACCCGCCACCACCCCTCTCCCCTTCGCACTCTCACCGAAAGCGCCCGGTCCGGCGGCGGAATGCCGAGTCTTTCCGGAAAAATGCGCGCGGCGTCGGGCCGGCCCGCGGCAGCGCGGGTCAGGTGGTGGGCAGTCCGGGAGGGGCTGGGCGGCAGCGGGAGATGGCCGCCCCGGGAGCGGCCGGCGGCGGACTCAGGCCGGCGGGCGCTCCGACAGTGGGGTGGCGTCGGCCGGCAGCGGGGTGGGAAGCGGCGCGGCCGGCCGGGCGGCGCGGGCCGCGCCGAGCACGACCACGACGACCCCGAGCAGGAGCACCGCCAGCCCGGGTAGCGCGACGGCCGGGGGCAGCTGCCCGAGCCACACCCAGGCGACCAGGGCCGCCCCGGGCGCCTCCAGCAGGGCCAGCACGCTCACCGTCGTCGCGGGGATCCGCCGCAGCAGGTGGTTGAACATCGAGTGGCCGAGCAGTTGGGCGCCGCCCACCAGCCCCAGGATCGCCAGCCAGGTGCCCGTGTCGTACCCGGCCAGCGGCACCCCGCCGACCAGGCAGACGACCAGCAGGATCAGCGCGCAGACCCCGTAGCAGACGGTGGTGTACGTGGTCGTGCTGACCGTGGTCCGGGCCCGCTCGCCGAGCGCGGTGTAGACCGCGGCGAACGCGCCACCCGCCACCGCGAGCAGGTCGCCGGCGAACGCCCGCCCGGAGACGGCGAAGTCGGCCCCCGAGGCGAGCACCGCCCCGGCGACGGCCACCCCGATGCCGGCCCACACCGCCGCCGGCAGCCGCCGTCCCTGGGCCCGGGCGATGAGCCCCTGCCAGACCGGCTGGGTGGCCACCAGGGCGGTGGCGGCGGCCACCGAGGTCAGCTTGGTGCTCGGCATCCAGGTGGCGAAATGGGCGGCGAGCGCCACCCCGGACAGCACGCAGTACCAGCCCTCGCGCCGGCCCGTGCCCACCGTCAGCGCCCGGAACTCGGCCCGCCGCCGGGCCAGCGCGAACGGGCCGAGCGCGGCGACCGAGAGCAGGTTCCGCCAGAACGCGATCGCCAGGGCCGGCGCGGCGGCGAAGGCGACCAGCGGTGCGGACGAGGAGACCGCCGCGACGGCCAGGACCACGATGCCGGCGGTCAGCAGGTCGGGCGAACGGTGGGGTACGGGTGCGGCCACGGGACGGAATCCTGGCACGAACAGGCCAACACACACCGTCAGCATTCCATTACGATCATGGACATCCCGCCGGCAACCTCCTCGACCATCCGGAGGCACTTCCGCATGCCCGTCTTCCAAGCGGTGCTGTTCGACTTCTTCGGCACGCTCACGTGTCCCGTGCAGCGGGGCAGCGCGCACCGGCTCACCGCCGAGCTGCTCGGCTGTCCGGTCGACGCGCTCGCCGCCGTACTCGACCGCAGCTACTACGAGCGGGCCAGCGGGCGGTTCGGCACCGCCGAGGCGACCATGCGATGGGTGTGCGACCAGGCCGGCGTACACCCGCCGGAGGGCGTGCTGCGCGCGGCGGTGGCCTCCCGGCACTCGGCGGTACGGGCGGACACCCGGCTGCGCGACGAGGCGGTACCGGTCCTGACGGGGCTGCGCCGGCGGGGCGTACGCACGGGTTTGATCAGCGACTGCACGCATGAGCTGCCGGCGTTCCTGCCGGAGCTGGCCGTGGCGCCGCTGCTCGACGTCCGGGTGTTCTCGGTGCAGGTGGGGCGGTGCAAGCCCGACCCGGCGCTCTACCTGGCGGCGTGCGGGCGGCTCGGTCTGACACCGGCCGACTGCCTGTACGTCGGGGACGGCGGCAGCCGGGAGCTGACCGGCGCCGAGCGGGCCGGCATGACGGCGGTGCGGCTGGCCGCCCCGGACCTCACCGGGCACATGGTCTTCGACGCCGAGCCGGCCTGGGGCGGGCCGGCGCTGCGCTCGCTCGACGAGGTCCTCGACGTGGTGGACCGGGCCGACGTACCGGCCGGCTGCCGCTGACCACGGCCTCGGCGCGGCCGGCCGGCGCAGGCCGGACGGCCGGTCTCGGCGCGGGCAGAGGGCCTCAGCGCGACCGGCCGCCGCCTCAGCGCGGGCGGACGCGGTGCAGCCGGAACGGCTTGCGGGTGACCCGGACGACCGGGGCGTCCCGGGGCGGCTCGGCGAGCGAGCCGTCCGGCAGTCGGTCGCCCGCCGCCGGCTCGCCGGCCGGGGTCAGCCGGCTGAGGGCGCAGCCGCTCGCGGCCCAGCGGTCGACCAGCTCGGCGGTGGGGCCGGGGGCGTTCAGCCGCTTGACGGCCACCGTCGGGGCCAGCGTCGTCCACTCCTCGGTGCCCGGCTGGATCCGGGTCACCCGGGCCGGCCAGGTGACGATCCGGCCGGCGTGGTCGCCGCGCAGGGTGACGTCCGCGCCGGCGGCCTCGGCCAGTCCGGGCGCGGCCTGCTCCCCGGGGCCGCTGACGATCAGGAGCGACCCCTCCGCCGGCACGCACCACAGCGCCCGCGCCGGCCCGCCCGCGACGCTCACCCAGGCGACGGCGGCCTTCTTCACCGCCTCGTCGACCAGGGGCGTGCCGACCCGATCCCGCACCTCGTCAGTCACCTCGGCATCCTCCCGCATTCCGCCCCTCCCGCACACCCCGTCAGCCGACGAACGGCGGGACGGCGATCTCGCCGCGGGCCACCGGCATGACGCCGCCGCTGACCGTGGCGCCGACGGCGACCCCGTCGACGGCGGTGACGGCGCAGGCCAGGAAGGAGGGGCGGCCGATCTCGACGCCCTGCCGGACGGCGTACTCCGCGCGGCCGTCGCCGGGGAGGAGGCCGCTGGCGACCAGCCACACGCCGAGCCCGAGGGCGGCCGACCCGGTGGCCGGGTCCTCCGGCACGCCGAGGCCGGGCACGAACACGCGGGCGTGCGCGGTTTGCGCCGCCGGGTCCCAGGAGAAGACGCTGATGTGCTCGATGCCGTACCGCTCCGCCGCCGACGCGTCCACCCGGGCACGGGCCACCGCGTCCGGGCGCACCGGCAGGTACGGGAACTCGAGTCCGCAGCCGGCCACCCGGGGGGCCGGGCCGGCGTGGTCCCCGGCGGTGAGACCGGCCATCTCCAGCAGCGGCTCCGGGTCCAGCTCCGGGCCGAGGGTGGGGACGCCGCCGGTCAGCGTGGCACCGGTGGCGGTCACCTCGATCGGCAGGACCCCGGCGCCGCACTCCTGGCTGACCTGCCCCACGCCGAACATCCCGCGCCGGCACGCGGTCACCGCCGCGCCGACGCTGGGGTGACCCGCGAACGGCAGCTCCTCGGCCGGGGTGAAGATCCGCGCACGGTAGGTGGCCCCGACCTGCGTGGGCGGCAGCACGAACACCGTCTCGGACAGGTTGAACTCCAGCGCGAGCGCCTGCATCTGTTCGGTGGCCAGCCCTTCGGCGCCGAACACCACCGCCAGCGGGTTGCCGGCGAAGGGGCGGTCGGTGAAGACGTCCACGATCTCGTAGGCCAAGGTCGACATGTTGATAAACAGTAGGCGCTTAGGCTGGTGGCCGTGAGCACGCCGAACCGGGTCTACATCGCCAGACTCGCCGGAGTCGCCGTCTTCGATCCCAACGGCGACCAGGTGGGACGGGTGCGGGACGCGGTGGCCCGGCTCCGGGCGACCCCGGGTCCGCCAGAGGTGGTGGGCCTGGTCGCGGAGATGCCGATGCGGCGGCGGATCTTCCTGTCCATCAACCGGGTCACCTCGATCGACCCCGGCGCCGTCGTGCTCGGCAGCGGCACGCTCAACCTGCGGCGGTTCGAGAAGCGGCCGAACGAGCTGCTGGTGCTGCAGGAGCTGCTGGACCGGCGGGTGCAGCTGGAGCCCGCGGGCCAGCCGGGCACGGTGGTCGACGTGGCGATGGAGTGCAACCGGGGCGGCGAGTGGTCGCTGACCCGGGTCGCGGTCCGGGAGCAGACCGGCCGGCTCAGCCGCCGGGGCCACCTGCACCAGGTGACGTGGGACCGGGTGCGCGGCCTGAACGGCATCAGCGGGGACCGGGGTACGGCCAACCTCCTCGCCGTCCTGGAGGACATGCGCCCGGCGGACCTGGCGAACGCCCTGCAGGACCTGCCGGACGCCCGGCGCAACGAGGTCGCGGCGGCGCTGGACGACGAGCGGCTGGCCGACGTGCTCAGCGAGCTGCCCGAGCACGACCAGGTGGAGATCCTCGCCGCGCTGGACCGGGAACGTGCCGCCGACGTACTGGAGGAGATGGACCCGGACGACGCGGCCGACCTGCTCAACGAGCTGCCCCCGCCGGAGCAGGACGTGCTGCTCGACCTGATGGAGCCGGACGAGGCCGACCCGGTGCGGCAGCTGCTGAAGTACAGCTCGGGCACGGCCGGCAGCGTGATGACCTCGGAGCCCGTGATCCTGCCCCCGGACGCCACGGTGGCCGAGGCGCTCGCGCGGATCCGCGAGGAGCAGCTCTCCCCGGCGGTGGCCGCGCAGGTCTTCGTGACCCGCGCGCCGATGACCACCCCGACCGGCCGGTACCTCGGCATGGTGCACTTCCAGCGGCTGCTCCGCGAACCCCCGGCGGACCTGCTCGGCGGGGTGGTGGTCAACGACATCGACCCGCTGCGCCCGACCACCCCGCTGCCGGAGATCACCCGCCGGATGGCCACCTACGACCTGGTCGCCATGCCAGTGGTGGACCGGAACAACCGGCTGGTCGGCGCCGTGACGGTGGACGACGTGCTGGACCACTCGCTGCCGCCGGACTGGCGGGAGCGGGACGCGGCGACCGTCCCCGCCCCCGCCGACGAGCTGCTGGACGGCGGGAATGAGTGAGCCGCGCCGGGCCGAACGGCTGGACCAGCCGCGCGAGCCCCGGGGCCTGAGGCTGCCCCGGATCGACCAGGAGGCGTTCGGCCGCTGGTCGGAGGGGATCGCCCGGAACATGGGCACGGCCATGTTCATCGTCTACATGACGCTGGTGATCGCGATCTGGTTCGCCTGGAACACCCTGGCCCCGACGAGCTGGCGGTTTGACCCGTACACCTTCACGTTCCTGACCCTGGTGCTGTCGTTGCAGGCGTCGTACGCGGCCCCGCTGATCCTGCTCGCGCAGAACCGGCAGGCCGACCGGGACCGGGTGGCGCTGGAGGAGGACCGGCGCCGGGCGACCATGCAGAAGGCCGACACCGAGTACCTGGCCCGGGAGATCGCCGCGCTGCGGATCGCGATGGGCGAGGTGGCGACGCGGGACTTCCTCCGCTCCGAGCTGGCCCGGCTGGCGGAGGAGCTGGACGAGGCGAACCAGCGGCGGCAGCGGCTGGAACGCCGGCAGCCGGACCGGACGTCGGCGCGCGGCGGGGAGCGGCCGCTCGACGAGCCGCGCGACGAGCTGGACGGCGACCTCCCCCGCGACGGTCGCCCGGAGGGGCCGGTCCGGGAGCACTGAGCCGCCCGGCACGTCCCCGATCGACTCGCTCACACCGGGCCCCGCCAGCGGCCGGCACGGACCAGCCCCGACGTAGCATTGCGGGCATGTCAGCACCCGTCAGCACCGTCGCGGACGCCGTCCAGGCCGCCCTGGCCACCGTCGACGACCCGGAGATCCGCCGGCCCATCACCGACCTCGGCATGGTCCGCTCCGCCCAGGTCGGCGACGACGGCGTGGTCCGGGTCGAGCTGCTGCTCACCGTCGCGGGCTGCCCGCTGAAGGAGAAGCTGCGCACGGACATCACCGCCGCCGTCGGCGCGGTGCCCGGGGTGACCGGGGTCGAGATCGAGTTCGGGGTGATGAGCCCGGAGCAGCGCCAGGCGCTCCAGTCGAAGCTGCGCGGCGGCGCCACGGAGGAGCCCGTCATCCCGTTCGCCCAGCCCGGCTCCCGCACCCGCGTGTACGCCGTGGCCAGCGGCAAGGGCGGCGTCGGCAAGTCCAGCGTCACGGTCAACCTGGCCGCCGCGCTGGCCGCCCGGGGGCTCTCCGTCGGCGTGGTCGACGCCGACATCTACGGCCACTCCGTGCCCCGGATGCTCGGCGCGGACGGCCGCCCCACCCGCGTCGAGGACATGATCATGCCGCCGCAGTCGCACGGCGTGAAGGTCATCTCGATCGGCATGTTCACCGCCGGCAACGCGGCGGTGGTCTGGCGCGGCCCGATGCTGCACCGGGCGTTGCAGCAGTTCCTCGCCGACGTGTACTGGGGCGACCTGGACGTGCTGCTGCTCGACCTGCCCCCGGGCACCGGCGACGTCGCCATCTCGCTGGCCCAACTGCTGCCGAACGCCGAGATCCTGGTGGTCACCACGCCCCAGGCGGCCGCCGCGGAGGTGGCCGAGCGGGCCGGTGCGATCGCGCTCCAGACCCACCAGCGCGTGGTCGGTGTCATCGAGAACATGTCCTGGCTGGAACTGCCGGACGGCTCCCGGATGGAGATCTTCGGCGCCGGCGGCGGCCGGGCCGTCGCCGAGTCGCTGACCCGGACCATCGGCGCCGAGGTGCCGCTGCTCGGCCAGGTCCCGCTGGACACCCGGGTCCGGGAGGCCGGCGACGCCGGCAACCCGGTCGTGCTCGCCGAGCCGGAGTCGCCGGCCGCGAAGGCCCTGGGCCAGGTCGCCGACCGGCTGGCGGTGCGCCGCGAGTCGCTGCTCGGCAAGCCGCTGGGTCTCAAGCCGGCTGGCCGCTGACGGGCGGGTCGCTGACGGCGGGTCGTCGCATGGGGTGGTTGCGGTGGGGTGGGGCCCGCCGTGACCGGCTCCGGGCGGTCAGGCTTGATCCCTGCGCCGGTCACGGCGGGCCCCACCCGGTCCGTACCGGGCGCTGTCCGTCGGTCCGTCGCGGTTCTGGGGACGCCCCCTACCCTATTCGCGTACGGGACGGGGGCCCGCTCCGTCCGGAGCGGGCCCCCGTTCTGAGGTCCTGGCTGGGGCTCAGGTGATGTCGTCGTAGCCGGCGGTCCGGGGGGCGGGAGCGGGCGCGCCGCCGCCCGAGGTGGCCGTGGTCGTCGGGCCGCCGGTCGGCCTGCGGATGTCCGCCGCCCTGGCCACGTCCTTCAGGTCGTTGTGCACGCCGCCGACATCGGCCTTCAGGCTGTCGTAGACCCCCTGGAGCGGCTTCCGGATCGCCTGCTCGTCCTCCTCGCTGAGCAGGTGCTTGCGGATGAACGCCTTCGGGTGCAGGTCCTCCAACTGGATGTCGGTGCCCAGCTCCCGGCTCAGGTCGCTGGTGGCGTTGCGCGCCATGTTGCGCAGGTTGCTCACCAGCCGCAGCCCGTCACCGATCACCTTGGGCAGCCGGTCGCCGAAGATCAGCAGCGCCAGGAGCAGCAGCGCGCCGATCTCCCACCAGTTCAGGTTCTCGAACACGCCACTGGCCTCCTCGTCGCCGTCACGCCAAGACTACGCACGTCGGAGCCGGTCGGGGAGGGGTGGCCGGCGCCCTACTTGGCGTCTGCGGCGAGGGTCACGGAGGCGTTCAGCCGGGCGGAACCCCGCCGATACTCCACGGTCACCACCGAGCCCGGCGCGAACTTGCGGACCAGGGCGATCAGGTCGGTGGGATCGGTCATCGGGCGGCCGTTGAGCCGCAGGATCACGTCCCCGGCCTTGAGCCCGGCCCCGGCCGCGGGCCCCGACGGTTCCACCGTCGCCAGGCGTACGCCGCCGGCGCCCGTGGCCGAGCCGGTGCCGCCCACCTGCGCGCCGATCACCGTACGGCGGGCCTTGCCGGTGCCGATGATGTCCTGGGTGACCCGCTTGGCCTGGTTGATCGGGATGGCGAAGGCGAGCCCGATGTTGCCGGCCTCCTGCCCGTCGGCCACCAGCGACTTGATCGTCGAGTTCACGCCGATCACGCGGCCGGCCGAGTCGACGAGCGGGCCGCCGGAGTTGCCGTGGTTCACCGCGGCGTCGGTCTGGATGGCCGCGTAGTAGCGCGTGGGGCCGCCCGGCTCGCCGGCCTGCATCGTCCGGTCGAGAGCGCTCACGATGCCCGCCGTCACCGTGTTCGCCAGCGACAGCGGCGAGCCGATCGCCAGCACCGGGTCGCCCACGGCCAGGGCGTCGGAGTCGCCGAACTCCACCGGCCGCAGGCCCGTCCGGGTCACCTTGATCACCGCGAGGTCGGACTCCGGGTCCTGCCCCACGACGCTGGCCGAGGCGGTGCTGCCGTCGTTGAACACCACCGTCGCCTTGCCGGTGCCGCCGGCGACGACGTGGTCGTTGGTGACCACGTGCCCCTCGGCGCTGACGATGAAGCCGGAACCCTCGCTCGTGCCGCCCATGCTCGCCACCCGGACGGTGACCACGCTGGGCAGCACCTTCTCGGCGACCCCGGCCAGCGACTCCGGCCGGCGCTGGGCGAGCGCGGGCGGGTCCGCCGGGTCGGCGCCGAGCACCGGCTGCCCGGTCACGCCGCCGCGCACCGCGAACGCGTACCCCAGGGCACCGCCGAGGGCGCTGGCGAGCAGCGCGGTGACCAGCGGAATCAGCAGCAGCTGCCGCAGCCGCGGCCGGCCCGGCGCGTCCGGGTCGGTGACCGGCTCGGGCTCCGTACCGGCGGCACCGACCGGGCCCGGGACGATCACCGCCGCCGGGGAGCGCGGGTCCCGCCACGGATCGGTGAGCGCGTCGGACCACCAGGGCGAGGTCGGTCCGCTCGGGGCGCCCGGGAACGTCGTCGGCCGTTCGGCCGGCGCCGCGCCCGACGCCGGCGGCGTCGGGCTTCCCCCTGGCTGACGCCAGTCCCAGCCGTCGGTCACGTCGTGCCTCCCAGTCGTCCCCGCATCCCTCGCCACGCGCCCGGCCCGGGTGGCCGGTCCCGACAACGGGGATGCCGCCTCCAGGATTGCACGAATGCCCCGAGCGCAGTCAGCGCTTGTCCGCATGATCGTCCGGCCGCAAACCACCCCGGCCGGGCCCGTTCCGCCGATGATCGTCGGGCACCGGACTCGCGGCTGCGTGCGTCCGGCCCCGCCTCTAGGCTCATAGCGCCAGCCCGCCCCTGACGGAGGTGTCCCATCGCCACGGCCGCCAGTTCCGGTAGTTCGCCGACGCAGGCGTTGCAGTTCGCCGAGTCGTACGTCACCGAGGACCTCGTACTGCGGACCGCCCGCAGCCTCGCCCACGAGGTCGGCCTCGACGCGGTGACCCCCGGCGCGGGCGCCGCGCTGCGGCTGCTCGCCGCCGCCGGTAGCGCGCGGGCGGTGGTGGAGATCGGCACCGGCACCGGCGTCAGCGGTGTCTGGCTGCTGCGCGGGATGCGCCCGGACGGCGTCCTCACCACCATCGACGTCGAGGTGGAGCACCAGCGGATCGCCCGCCGGATCTTCACGGAGGCCGGTTTCCCCGCCGGGCGTACCCGGATCATCACCGGCCGGGCGCTGGACGTCCTGCCCCGGCTGGCCGACGGCGCGTACGACCTGGTCTTCGTCGACGCGGAGTCGACCGGCTTCAACGCCTGCATGGACGCGGCGCTGCGGCTGCTGCGCCCGGGCGGGGTGCTCGTCCTCAACGGCGCACTGGCCGGGGGCCGGATCGGCGACCCGGCGGCGCGGGACGTGGAGACGGTCACCGTCCGGGAGGCCATCAAGGCGATCCGGGAGTCCGAGCACTGGATCCCCGCGCTACTCCCCCTCGGGCACGGCCTCCTGGCCGCCGTCAAGTGCTGACCCGCCCCGGCATGCTCCTGGTCAGGCGAGCGTGGCGAGCCAGCGGAGCAGGCCGCGGACGCCCCAGCCCGTGGCGCCCCGGCTCAGCTCCGCGTCGTCACGCTCGGCCCAGGACGGCGCGGACATGTCGACGTGCAGCCAGCGCTGCCGCAGGTCGCCGGTGAACTCGCGCAGGTACAGCGCGGCCACCACCGACCCCGCTCCCTGAGTGGGGGCGCTGTACAGGTCGGCGATGTCGCTGCGCAGGTACTGGACGTAGTCGGCCGGCAGCGGCATCCGCCACGCCGCCTCGCCGGCCGCGTCGATGGCGGCCAGCAGATCGGCGGCCAACTGGTCGTTCTCGCTGTACAGGGCGCCCGTCCGCGTGCCCAACGCGATCGCGTTCGCGCCGGTGAGGGTGGCCAGGTCGATCAGCAGGTCCGGCTTGAGGTCGGCGACGGCGTACGCGAGCGCGTCGGCGAGCACCAGCCGCCCCTCGGCGTCGGAGTTGGTGGTCTCGCTCGTGACGCCGCCGTAGTGCCGGACGACGTCGCCGGGGCGGAACGCCGACCCGCTGACCATGTTCTCCGCCAGCGGCGTCAGGGTGGTGACCCGGACCGGCAGCCGCAGCGCGGCGGCGCCCAGCGTCGCGGCGACCACGGCGGCGGCGCCGGCCATGTCCTTGCGCATCAGCTTCATCGCGTCTCTGGGCTTGATGGAGATGCCGCCGGTGTCGAACGTGATCCCCTTGCCGACCAGGACCACGTGCGTGCGCGCCCCCACCGGCCGCCAGTCCAGCTCGACCAGCCGCGGCCCGCTGGCCGAACCGCCGCCGACGGCGAGGATGCCGCCGAAGCCCTCGGCCGCCAGCTCGTCCGGCTGCCGGACCCGCAGGTGCAGGTCAGGCTCGCCGGCCGCGGCCGCCTCCACCTGCTCGGCGAACCACTGCGGGTTCTTCACGGACGACGGGGTGTTGGTCAGGTCCCGGGCCAGACGCGTCATCCGGGCCGTGACGACGGCGGCCTCGACCGCCTCGTCGTACGCGGCGGGGTCGGTCACCACGACGTCGACGCCGGTCAGCGTCGGCGCCTCGTCGGCCGCCCGCAGCCGGAACCGGTACGACGCCAGCAGCAGCCCCTCGACGAGGCCGCGCACCGAGGCGGCCGGGGCGCCGCCCGGCACCGCGACAGTGACGTGCGTCTCATCCGCGGCCGACCGGGCCAGCGCCGCGCCCGCCGCCCGCCAGCCGCGCTCGTCCGCCTCGCCCACCCCGGCCAGCAGCAGCCGGCCGGGGGTGCGCCCCGGTCGCAGGTGTACGTGCACCTCGCCGGCCCGCCCCGTGGCCCGGGCGGCGGGAACCAGGGCAGCCGCCTCGGCCAGCAGCTCGTCGGCGACGGCCGGCAGGCTCGACTCCAGCGTGGCCCGGGGACCGTCGCCCTCGGCATTCCCGGTGGGCCGGATGGGCAGGACCAGAGCATCGGGCCGCTCGGGCGCGGTCACCAGACGGATGGCCAACACGCTGGACCGTACCTCCAGAAAAGTCGGAAAAAGCGGGGGCTCGCCCACCAGGCCGGCCGCCCGCGGCGGTGAAGGCCCTGAGCCACCGGCCGGGCCGGTGGCTCAGGGACGTATGGACCGTCCGCTCGACGAACGCCGCCCGGACCGCTTCTCGGTCAGCCGGCGGCTGCCTTCAGCGCGTCACCGAGCGCGTTGGCCTCGTCGGGAGTCATCTCGACGACGAGCCGGCCACCACCCTCCAGCGGGACCCGCATGACGATGCCCCGGCCCTCCTTGGTGACTTCCAGCGGACCGTCGCCCGTCCGCGGCTTCATCGCCGCCATGTTGTCTCCCCTCAGACCTACACCAGGGTCGGTGGGTTGCCCCACAGCCTCTTCGCAACACCCGCCGCAACGTGCGGGGGCGCCGACCAACGATTTTCCCTGATGAACACCGCCGGACCCAAACCGAAGCAGCATTGATGTAACAGCACCTAGCATATCTTGAGAAAGCCTGTCACAATGTGCGGTCATGCAGGCACGGTCGGCACTCTTCGACCTGTACGGCGACCACCTCCGGGCGCGGGGTGGCCGCGCGCCGGTCGCGGCCCTGGTCAAGCTACTCGCGCCGCTCGGGATCGCACCCCCGGCGGTGCGGACGGCGGTCAGTCGGATGGTCCGCCAGGGTTGGCTGGACCCCCTCCGCCTGCCCTCCGGACCGGGATATTCGATCACGGCGAAGGCGGCCCGGCGGCTCGACGAGGCGGCCGCCCGCGTCTACCGCACCGGCCGGGTCAGCTGGGACGGGCGGTTCGATCTGCTCGTCCTGGAGGCCCCCACCCCGCGGCGGGACCGGCAGCGGCTCGCCGCCATGCTCAGCTTCCTCGGCTACGGCGCCCTCGACGAGCAGACCTGGGTGGGCACCCGCCCCGCCGAGGACATCGACGTCCTGCTGGAGGAGGCGGGCGTGCGGTACGAGCGGTTCACCGCCGCGCACGCCGCGGGCACCCCCGGCGCGATGGGAGTGGTCCGCCGGGCCTGGGACCTCGCCGAGATCGGACACGCCTACGAACGGTTCGTCGACGAGCAGCGCCCACTGCTGGCCGGGGTGACCGCCCGGAGCAGCGACGAGGAGGCGTACGCCGCCCGGTTCCGGCTCGTGCACGCGTGGCGTACCTTCCTGTTCCGGGACCCCCAGCTGCCGCCGGCGTTGCTGCCCGACCGCTGGCCCGGCACCGCCGCGGCCAGCTTCTTCGACCGGCACGCGACCCGGCTGCGTCCGGCCGCCGACCGGTACGTCGAGCAGTGCCTCGACGCCACGAACCGCATCGCCCGACAGAAGGGTCGTTAGAGAGTGACCGAGCCGCTGCTGGTCGACCGCACCGACGCCGTCGTCACCCTGACGCTGAACCGCCCGACGGCGATGAACTCGCTCGACGTGGCGCTGAAGGAGGCGCTGCGGGACACCCTGGCCGAGCTGGAGGCCGACCGGGCCTGCCGGGCCGTGGTGCTCGCCGGCGCGGGCGGCTCGTTCAGCGCCGGCCAGGACCTGCGTGAGCACGTGCAGACCCTCGAATCGGGGACGCCGGACCCGCTGCGGACGGTGCGGGCCCACTACAACCCGATCGCCGCCCGGCTGGCCAACCTGCCCAAGCCGGTGGTCGCCGCGGTCCGGGGCATGGCCGCCGGGGCGGGCGCGTCGCTGGCCTTCCTGGCCGACTTCCGCATCGGCGGGCCGGGCACGCGCTTCCTGATGGCCTTCGCCGGGGTGGGACTCGCCGCCGACACCGGCGCCTCCTGGACGCTGCCCCGGCTGGTCGGCCACGCCAAGGCCGTCGAACTGCTGATGCTCGCCGAGCCGGTGCGCGCCGAGGAGGCCAACCGGCTCGGCCTGCTGACCAGGCTGGTCGACGACGACGAGCAGGTGCTGCCGACCGCGCAGGAGCTGGCCGCCCGGCTCGCCGCGGGCCCCACCGTCGCGTACGGGGCGATCAAGCGGCAGCTCTCCATCGCCGACGCGGGCACCCTGGCCGACGCGCTGGCCGCCGAGGCCCAGGCCCAGTCCATCTGCGGCGCCACGGCGGATCACCGCGACGCGACGCTGGCCTTCGTCAACAAGCAGAAGCCGACCTTCGCCGGCCACTGAGGCCCGTCGCCCAGCCGTTGCGGGCGCGGGCTCCGGCGCGCGGCCGGTCAGCGGCCACGGCCACCGTCGCTGGCACCCGGCCGGTCAGCGGCACGCGGCCACCCTCGTCGGCATGCGGCCGGTCGGCGGCATTCGCCCGTCGGCGGACGCGGCTCTCGCGGGCGGGCGCCGTCAGCGGGCCACGTAGCCGCCGTCGACCGGAATGGTGTGGCCGGTGATCCAGGCCGCGTCGTCGGAGGCGAGGAAGAGCACGACTCCGGCCACGTCGTCCGGGGTGGGGATGCCCGGTTTCGGGTTGAACGACTCCATCTGCCGCCGCATCTGCGCCGGGTCCGGCGCGCTGTCGATGAAGTGCTCGACGAGCGGGGTCATCACGACCGTCGGGGCCACCGCGTTGACCCGGACACCCCGGGCGGCGTACTCGACGGCGGCGGACCGGGTCAGACCCAGGATGCCGGCCTTCGTGAAGGTGTACGGGGAGATGTTCTCCTGGGCGGCCAACGCAGTCGTGGAGGACGTGTTGACGATCGCTCCCCCGCCGTTGCGCAGCAGCGCCGCGATGCCGTACCTGAGGACGAAGAAGACGCCGTCGCCGTTGACCCGGCGGACCCGTTCCCAGTTCGCCACGTCCATCTCGTGCAGCGGCTGCTGCTCGCCGTCGATCCCGGCGTTGTTGAAGATCACGTCGAGCCGGCCGTACCGGTCGACGGCCTCCGCGACGGCCCGCTCGACCGACCCGGCGTCGCCGGTGTCGACGGTGACCGCGTGGGCGTCCGCCAGGCCGTCGGCCACCCGCCGCACCCCCTCGGCGTCGATGTCGGCGATCACCACCCGCGCCCCCTCGGCGGCGAACCGCCGCGCGGCGGCCTCGCCGAGCCCGGAGGCACCGCCGGTGACGAAGACGACCCTGCCCTGGAACCGCATCGGCCCTCCCTGCTGGGCCGGCGCGGGCCGACCCGACACCGGGCCCGTTACCCAGCCGGGGTCGGGTTAGTCGCGGGGTCAGTCGTCCTCCTCCGGGTCCTGGTTCGCCTCCGCACCCAGCACGTACGCCTGCATGGCCAGCTCGTCGCCGGCCGGTGAGACGAACGCGGGCAGTTCCCGCGGGCCGAGATCCCGCACGTACGACCAGAACAGCCGGACCGCCTCCGCCCGGGTGGCCGCCTCGACCGGGATGTCCACGCTGACCAGCCAGGACCGGCGGGCCGGCGGCGGGCCGAGCCGCTCGGCCAATTCCCGGTACGCGGCGGCGGGCAGCGGGGAGACGGGCCCCTCGATCGCCAGCCCCTCGGCCGACACCGGCTCGTCGAAGATCCGCCGGGTGTACGTCACCACGAGTGCCCCGGGGGCCGGGTCGGACTGCGGGTCGTCCGGGTCCTCCCGGCGCTCGACGGTGGGCCGGGCGACCCGCCCGAGGGCCACCAGCCGCAGCGGCTCCTCGACCAGCACCGCCACCGGGTCACCGGGGCGGGGGCCCGGGCCGGACGGCCCGCCCGGAGCCTCGATCCCGGTCAGCTCCAGCGTGTCGTGGTGGACGAGCCGCTCGGCGTCGTACCGGCCCGGGGGAAGGACCACGGCCCAGGCGCCGTCGCCCCGCCCACCGTCGCCCCGGGCGGGGCTCGCGCCGCTCACGCGGTGGTCGGTGTCCGTCATGCGCCCAATCCCATCACGCCGGCCCGGCGGCGGCGACGTGGCAGCCGGCCAGGTGGTCGTCGACCATCCCCGTGGCCTGCATCAGCGCGTATGCCGTCGTGGGACCCACGAACCGGAAGCCGCGCTTCTTCAGCGCCTTGGCCATGGCGGTGGACTCGGGGGTCAGCGCCGGCACGTCGGCGAACGACTCCGGCCGGGCGGCGCGGGGCGGCGGCGCGTACGACCAGAGCAGGGCGGAGAGACCGTCGGGCAACTCCAGCGCGACCCGGGCGTTGGCGATCGCCGCCTCGATCTTGGACCGGTTGCGGACGATCCCGGCGTCGGCGAGCAGCCGGGCCACGTCGGCCTCGCCGTAGCCGGCCACCTTCTCGATCCGGAACTCGTCGAAGGCCAGCCGGAAGGCGGGGCGCTTGCGCAGGATGGTCAGCCAGGACAGCCCCGACTGGAACGCCTCCAGGGTCATCCGCTCGTAGAGCGCGTCGTCGCCGTGCAGCGGCCGGCCCCACTCGCTGTCGTGGTAGACGGCGTAGTCGGGGGTGCTCGCCCCCCAGGCGCAGCGGGACAGCCCGTCGGCGCCGATCACCAGGTCAGTCACGGCGTACACGCTAGTGCGGGACGCCGACAGCGGGCCGCCGTGGCGGTCATGTGGGGGTGTCCGACCCGCCGGGACACCGCCACGTCGCCGGACCGGGGTGATCCGCCGGCCGGCGGCCCGCCCGTCAGGGCAGGCGGCCCTGTTCGACGAGCCGGCCGAACTTCCGCAGCGCCTGGTTCAGGCTGATCTTGGAGCCGGGCCACAGCACCGGCCAGGCCACCCGCCCGGCCGTGCCACCCGGCAGGTGGAACCACTCGTGCCAGACCACCTGGGTGCGGCCGCCCTCGATCGGGGTGCAGCGCAGCACGCCGGGCCCGCGCAGCAGCTTGCCGCAGTGCACCACGCCGACCTCGTAGGGCGCGTCGACGCGGACCACCCGCATCTCGTCCCGCAGGACGGCGGGACCGATCGCGGTGACCGCCTCCACGACGCTGCCCTCACCGCCGTCCCCCTCGACCACCCGGACGGTGGTGAACGGGATCCAGTCGGACTGCCGCTCCCAGGCCGTGAGGGCGGCGAAGACCCGGTCGGCCGGGGCGTTGACGATCACGGTGGCGGTGACCTCGCCGGCCCCGGGATGGGCGGCCTCGCCGAGGCCGTCGGCGTCGGCCGGCCCCGTCACGCCGGCTCCGGCCGGACCGCCGGCCCGCGCCCGCCCGCCGCGTCGGACACGCCCTCGGCGGGCGCCTCCACACCGGCCGCCGCCCCGGTCACAGCAGGCGCCTCCGCCTCGGCGGGCGTCCCGGTCGCAACCCTCGTCTCCGCGCCCGGCGGTGCCTCGGCCACGGGGTTCGTCTCCGCACCCGGCGGCGCCTCGGCCCCAGCGGGCACGTCGGCTTCCGCACCCGGCCGCGCCTCGGCCACGGCGGTCGCTTCCGCAGCCGGCCGCGCCTCGGCCACGGCGTTCGTCTCCGCACCCGGCGGTGTCTCGGCCCCAGCGGGCACGTCGGCTTCCGCAGCCGGCCGCGTCTCGGCCACGGCGGTCGCTTCCGCAGCCGGCCGCGCCTCGGCCACGGCGTTCGTCTCCGCACCCGGCGGTGTCTCGGCCCCAGCGGGCACGTCGGCTTCCGCACCCGGCCGCGTCTCGGCCACGGCGTTCGTCTCCGCACCCGGCGGTGTCTCGGCCACGGCGGGCGCGTCGGCGGCGTTCGCCTCCCGATCCGCGGATGTCTCGGCGGCCAACCCGGCGTCCCGCCGGTCGGCCCCGGCCGCGTCCGCCACGGCGGCGGGGGCGGGGGCGGCGGGTTCGGCGACGGCTGCCGCCTGCTCGCGGGTGCGGCGCAGTGCGTCGGCGTCCGCGACACGCCCCTCGCGCAACGCGGTGACCTCCGCCTCCAGCACGCCGATCAGCTCCGACTTGTACCCGATGTCGTAGGCCGCCCGGCGCAGCGCCTGGTCGACCTGGGCCATCCGGTACCCGCGCAGCGCCGTGTCGAAACGAACGCCCCCGATGTCCGACTCGTGCAACGGTCGGCTGGCCGGCAGGGGAACCGCCCGCCCGTCGGGCTCGGCCGGCACAAGGCCGGGATCACGGCCGGTGACCAGCACCGTCACCCCGAACACCACCGCCGCGACCGTGAGGGCGACGACCAGCAGGAGCAGCACCTGACCCATGGAAGAGATCGTGGCACGCGGACGGGCCGGGAGCGAACCCGCCGGGCGGTCCCGCCGCGGATCCGTACGCGGGACGTGCCGGGCGGGCCGGCCGCCGGCCGACCGGTTAGCGTCGGGGCCGACCGGTTAGCGTCGGGGGCGGCCGGGGCGCCCGGCCGACGGCGGCAGGGACGGGAGGCGGGCATGGCGGGAGCGCTTCGGCTCGGGAGTCGTACGTTCGCACCCGGCGAGCTGGTCGTGATGGCGATCGTCAACCGCACCCCGGACTCCTTCTTCGACCGGGGAGCCACCTTCGCCGCGGACAGCGCCCTGCGCGCGGTCGAGCGGGCCGTGGCCGAGGGCGCGGAGATCGTCGACATCGGCGGCGTCAAGGCCGGCCCCGGCGACGAGGTGGACGTGGCGGAGGAGATCCGCCGGACCGTCGACACCATCGCCGCCGTGCGGGCCGCCTTCCCGGACGTGGTGATCTCCATCGACACCTGGCGGGCCGAGGTGGCGGTCGAGGCGGTCGCGGCCGGCGCCGACCTGCTCAACGACACCTGGTCCGGAGCGGACCCGGCGCTGGCCCGGGTCGCCGCCGAGACCGGCGCCGGCCTGGTCTGTTCGCACGCCGGCGGGCTCGCGCCGCGCACCCGCCCGCACCGCGCGGCCTTCGACGACGTGGTGGCCGACGTGGTCGCGACCGTGACCGGCCTCGCCGAGCGCGCGGTCGCCCTGGGGGTACGCCCCGACGGCATCCTGATCGACCCGGCGCACGACTTCGGCAAGAACACCCGGCACTCGCTGGAGATCACCCGCCGCCTCGACGAGCTCACCGGCACGGGCTGGCCGCTGCTCGTCGCGCTGTCGAACAAGGACTTCGTCGGGGAGACACTGGACCTGCCGGTCGCGGAACGGCTGGAGGGCACGCTCGCGGCGACGGCGGTGTCGGCGTGGCTGGGCGCCCGGGTGTTCCGGGCGCACCAGGTGCTGCCGACCCGCCGTGTGCTGGACATGGTCGCGTCCATCCGGGGCGACCGCCCGCCGGCCCGCACCCGGCGCGGCCTGGCCTGACCGCCGCCAGCACCGCGCGATCGGTCGCCGCGCGGGTCAGGCCGGCGCGCGGGTCAGGCCGGCGCGCGGGTCAGGCCGGCGCGCGGGTCAGGCCGACGCGGGTCAGGCGCGGACCCGGCCGACGCGGGTCAGGCCCAGCGGAGGATGTTCTTCCGCCAGGCGTAGAGGATGCCGAGCGCCAGCACGGCCACGAAGACGCCCATCTCGGCGACGGTCACCAGCCCGAACCCGGGCCGGTCGAAGACGACCGCCCAGGGAAAGAGGAACACGGCCTCCACCGCGAACAGCACGTACAGGTATGCGTACACGTAGTAGCGGATCTGCATCTGCGCCCAGTCGCCGCCGACCGGGTCGAGTCCGCACTCGTAGCTCGTCCGCTTGCCGGGGGGATCAGCCGGACGGCTGGGTTGTAACACCCGATTGGCCGAAAACGCTGTAACGAAGAAGAGAACGCTGGCGAGCAGCAACAGCCCGAGCGTCGCGTACGAGCCCAGGTAACCGGTCACGGTGGGTCAGCCTACCGGCCGCACACCCGGTTTCGCACCGAGCACGGTGCGGGGTTGTTTCCCGGCGGGACCAGCACCACGCACCAACTGTTGCCGAAAATTGAACGTACTCCTGGTCACGGAGGACACATGGCCCGCGTGGACGTACGGCCCGCCCGACAGCCGGCCGGGCGACGTGTCGCGTCGCTGCTCACCGCGTCCCTCGCGATCGGCGCGCTGGCCGCCGTCGCGGCCCCGGCCGGCCAGGGGGGCGCCCCACGGCCGGCGGCCGCTGTGGCGGCGGCGACCGACCCGGCCGGGGAGCCGGTCGGCGGCACGCCGGGCGAGCCCTCCCCGACGGACCCCACGCCCAGCGCCCCGCCGTCGACCCTGCCGCCTCCGGAGACGAGCGCCCCCGCGCCCACGCCGACCGAGCCGCCCGAGGCGACTGCCGCACCCTCCACCGGCGCCCCGACCACCACCGCCGCACCGCCGCCCGCGACCTCCCCGACGCCCGGCGCGGACCGGCCCGCGCCGGGCCGGCTCGGCGTCCGGGTCACGACCCAGGACGTGCGGCTGACCGAGGCGTACTGGAGCGCCCGGAGCACCACGACCACCCTCCGCGTCACCGTCACCAACACGGGCGAGGTCGCGGCGCGGATGCGCCTGGCGTACGCGCTGCCACCCGGCGTCACCGACGCCGGCACGGCCGGCTGCGCCCCGGCGGGCGGCGGCGACCACCGCTGCGGCGCGTGGGAGACCGCGCCCGGCGCGCGGTTCAGCACCCTGCTCCGGGTACGGGTCGACGGCGCCGCCTGGCACCGGATGCCGCTCAACGGCACGGTCCGGGTGAGCGCGAGCGCCCCCGGGGCGCCCGGCTCGGCCGACGACAGGGAAGGCTTCGCGGTGCTCTTCCCGCCCGGCCCGCCCGTGCCCGGCATCGCGTTGCGGGCGGGCGAGGTGGCCTTCGACATCGGCGGAAACGCGAGCGAGCTGGACGTCCGGCTCGGCAACACCGGCCGGGTCGACGCCGCCGGCCGCATCGAGGTCGTGCTGCCGCCCGGCGTCAGCGTCCCCGCCCCGCCCGCGGGCTGCGCCGCGGTCAGCGCCACCCGTACCCGGTGCGACGTCGGCACCGTGCCGTCCGGCGAAGCCGCCACCCTGCGACTGGCGGTGGCGGCGACCGCCGAAGCCCAGCGCGCCGCGCCGCTGGCCGGCGCGGTGGTCGGCCGGCTCGACCCCCGCGGCGGCCGGGCCCGGCAGGTACAGATGAGCTTCCGGATCACCGCGGCAGCGGCGCTGGAGACCTCGGTCGCCACGCCCGCCCCGGTCGGTTCGCAGGGGCTGATCGCCGCCGCCGGCCCGGCCGCCTTCGGCGCGGGTGGCTCGGTACGGCAGGCCGCCGTCGCCCTGATCGCGGTCTCCGGCCTGCTGGTCGCGCTGGCGCTCGGGCTGGCCGTCGCCTCGCTGCGCCGCCGCCTGGCCGCTCCGGGCGATCCCGCGCCGCCCCCGGTCCCCTCGGACTGATCCGGTCCGGCCCGCCCGTTCCCGGCCGGTACGTCGGCAACGGGCACCCGGTAGGCGGCACGGCGACCGGATCGACGCGCGATCGAGGCCTGATCGATATCCGGTGATTCTGCTTACGGCCGCCGGGACGAAACGACACGATCGCGGACATACAGCCCCGGATTCCGGTTCCACTGGGCGGACCTACGGACAGGTTCGGCGTCCCCTTGGACGTAGGCTCTTGAGGAAGAGAACTACTACGAACCCGGACCAGCCACGGGCGGTGCGGTGCAGCGGTGCGTCAAGGAGGTCACGTGGCCGGGCAAGGCGAGGTCACCATCATGTTCACCCGCCCGCGCGACCGCGCTGAGCGAAGCGAGGTGCAGGCGTGACCAAGCAGATCCGTCAACTCGACCGGGTGGTCATCCGGTTCGCCGGTGACTCCGGCGACGGCATGCAGCTGACCGGTGACCGGTTCACCTCGGAGACGGCGCAGCTGGGCAACGACATCTCCACGCTGCCCAACTTCCCGGCCGAGATCCGGGCGCCCGCAGGCACGCTGCCAGGCGTGTCGAGCTTCCAGGTGCACTTCGCCGACTACGACATCCTCACCCCCGGCGACGCGCCGAACGTGCTGGTGGCGATGAACCCGGCCGCGCTCAAGGCCAACCTGGCCGACCTGCCGCGTGGCGCCGACATCATCGTCAACACCGACGAGTTCACGAAGCGCAACCTGGCCAAGGTCGGATACCAGGCCAGCCCGCTGGACGACGACACCCTCGCCGGGTACGTGGTGCACCCGGTCGCCCTCACCTCGATGACCATCGGGGCGCTGGCCGACCACGCCGTGTCCAAGAAGGACGCCGAGCGGGCCAAGAACATGTTCGCCCTCGGCCTGCTCTCGTGGATGTACTCCCGGCCGTACGAGTCGACGCTGCGCTTCCTGGAGCGCAAGTTCGCCGCCCGCCCCGAGCTGGTCGCGGCGAACGTGGCCGCCTTCCGGGCCGGCTGGAACTTCGGCGAGACGACCGAGGACTTCTCCGTCCGGTACGAGGTCAAGCCGGCGAAGATGCTCCCCGGCACCTACCGCAACATCACCGGTAACCAGGCGCTCTCGCTGGGCCTGGTGGCCGCGGGCGTCCGCTCCGGGCTGCCGGTGTTCCTCGGCGCGTACCCGATCACCCCGGCGTCGGACATCCTGCACGAGCTGAGCAAGCACAAGCGGTTCGGCGTGGTCACCATGCAGGCCGAGGACGAGATCGCGGCCGTCGGCGCGGCGCTCGGCGCCTCGTACGGCGGGTCGCTCGGCGTCACCACCACCAGCGGCCCGGGCGTCGCGCTCAAGAGCGAGACGATCTCGCTGGCCGTGGCGCTGGAGCTGCCGCTGGTCATCGTGGACGTGCAGCGCGCCGGGCCGTCCACCGGCATGCCGACCAAGACCGAGCAGGCCGACCTCAACATGGCCCTGCACGGCCGGCACGGCGAGGCCCCGGTCGCGGTGATCGCGCCGAAGTCGCCCGCGGACTGCTTCCACGCGGCCATCGAGGCGGCCCGGCTCGCGCTGACCTACCGCACCCCGGTGATCCTGCTGTCCGACAACTACGTCGCCAACGGCTCCGAGCCGTGGCTGCTGCCCGACGTGGAGTCCCTGCCCGACCTGCGGGTCGAGTTCGCCACCACGCCCAACGGCGAGGACGGCACGACCTTCCTGCCGTACCTGCGGGACCCGGAGACCCTGGCCCGGCCGTGGGCCGTCCCGGGCACCCCCGGTCTGGAGCACCGGATCGGCGGGCTGGAGAAGGCCGACAGGACCGGCGACATCTCGTACGACCCGGCGAACCACGACTTCATGGTGCGGACCCGGGCGGCCCGGATCGAGACCATCCCCGTACCGGACGTCGAGGTCGACGACCCGGACGGCGACGCCCGGGTGCTGGTGCTCGGCTGGGGCTCGACGTACGGGCCGATCGGCGCGGCGTGCCGGGGCCTGCGCCAGCGGGGGCTCTCCATCGCCCAGGCGCACCTGCGGCACCTGGCCCCGATGCCGGCCAACCTCGGCCAGGTGCTGCGCGCCTACGACCGGGTGGTCATCCCCGAGATGAACCTCGGTCAGCTCGCCCAGGTGATCCGGTCCAAGTACCTCGTCGACGCGATCGGCTACAACCAGGTCCGTGGCCTGCCGTTCACCGCCGCCGAGCTGGAGACGATGCTGGAAGAGGTCCTGAAGAATGTCTGAGCCCGTCGCCCTCAAGCTCACCGCGAAGGACTTCAAGTCCGACCAGGAGGTGCGCTGGTGCCCCGGCTGCGGTGACTACGCCATCCTCGCCGCCGTCCAGGGCTTCATGCCGGAGCTGAACATCCCGCGCGAGCGGATCGTCTTCATCTCCGGCATCGGCTGCTCGTCCCGCTTCCCGTACTACATGAACACCTACGGGATGCACTCCATCCACGGCCGCGCCCCGGCGATCGCCACCGGCCTGTCGGTCGCCCGGCCGGACCTGTCGGTCTGGGTGGTCACCGGCGACGGCGACGCGCTGTCGATCGGCGGCAACCACCTGATCCACGCGCTGCGCCGCAACGTCAACGTGAAGATCCTCCTGTTCAACAACCGGATCTACGGCCTGACCAAGGGGCAGTACTCGCCCACCTCCGAGGTCGGCAAGATCACCAAGTCGACCCCGGTCGGCTCGGCGGACGCGCCGTTCAACCCGCTCTCGCTGGCCCTGGGCGCGGAGGCGACCTTCGTGGCCCGGACCATCGACTCCGACCGCAAGCACCTGCAGTCCGTGCTGCGGGCCGCGGCGGAGCACCAGGGCTCGGCGTTCGTGGAGATCTACCAGAACTGCAACATCTTCAACGACGGGGCGTTCGACCAGCTCAAGGAGCCGGGCACCCGGGACGACTTCCTGATCCGGCTGGAGCACGGGCAGCCGATCACGTTCGGCAAGGACGGGCAGTTCTGCGTCGTCCACCCGCCGGGCGGCTTCGGCCTGGAGGTGCGGGAGACCGCGTCGGTGCGTCCCGAGGAGATCGTCGTGCACGACGCGACGGTGACCGACCCGGCGTACGCGTTCGCGCTGTCCCGGCTGCCCGGGATCGACCTGCGCAACACCCCGATCGGCGTGTTCCGCTCGGTCGACCGCCCGTCCTACGACAGCGTGGTGCAGAGCCAGGTCGAGGCGGCGAAGGCGAAGGTCACCGAGACCCCCGAGCAGCAGCTCGCCGGCCTGCTCGCCAGCGGCGACACCTGGACGATCCTCTGACCCGTCCGGTGGCCACGGAAAGGGCCCGCCACCGGGGCGGGCCCTTCCGCTTCTTCGTGCGGCGCGGGTGTCAGCCCGGCACGCGCTTCGTGCGGCGCGGGTGTCAGCCCGGCACACCGGTCGACTGGGGCCGGTCGTCGCGGACGTACACGAGCATGTCGCCCGTCTCGACGGTCGCACCGGCCTGGTCGGTCAGGGTGACCACCCGCCCCCGGCGCACCAGGGCGATGACCAGGCTGTCCAGCTCCCGGGGGGAGCGGCCCACCTCGCCGCGCTCGGCCGAGCGCATGGCCAGCGCCATGCCCTGGCCGGGGGTGAGCAGGTCCTCCACCACGTCGATCAGCGGCGGGGCAGACGTCGACAGGCCGAGCAGCCGCCCCGCGGTGGCGGAGGAGACGATCACGTGGTGGGCGCCGCTCTGCTTGAGCAGCGGCGCGTTCTCGGCCTCCCGCGCCCCGGCGATGATCCGCACCTGCCCGGCGGTGAGCTGACGGACGGTGAGCGCCACCAGGACGGCGGCGTCGTCGCTGTCGGTCGCGATGATGACCGCCTTGGCGGTCTTCACGTGCGCCTCGTTCAACACGGAGGAGCGCGTCGCCGAGCCCTCGATCGCGACCAGCCCGGCGGAGGTGGCCTGCCGCAGCGCGGCGGCGCTGCGCTCGACCACCACGATCCGGGACTTGTCCATGCCGTTCTCCAGCAGCGCCGAGACGGCGCTGCGTCCCTTGGTGCCGTAGCCGCAGATGATGACGTGGTCCTTCACGCTTCTCCTCCACCGCGACAGGCGACGGCCGGTCCGGTACTGCTCGGTGAGGACTTCCAGGGTGGTGCCGACCAGGATGATCAGGAAGAGCACCCGGGCCGGGGTGATGAAGAGGACGTTGACCAGCCGCGCGGACTGCGACGCCGGGGTGATGTCGCCGTACCCGGTGGTGGAGAGGGAGACCACCGCGTAGTAGAAGCAGTCGAGGAGGGTGAGCCCGTCCTCGTTGACGTCGCGGTAGCCGTCCCGGTCGAGGTAGACCGCGGCGACCACCGCGAACACCAGGCCCACGGCGGCGGCCAGGCGCAGGCTCAGCGCGCTCAGCGGGCCCCGCCGCTGGGCGGGAAAATGGATCACCGTCGCTCCTGCTCCGCGTCCGTCGCCTGCACGTGCTCAACATAGCGGGTACGTGGATTTCCGCATCCTGGGGTGCCGATGGGCGCCCCGCCGGCAGACCGGTACTGCCCGCGGGCCCGCGGGCGGGCATGATGAGGCTGTCGGCGGAGGGACGAGGCGAGAGCGAGGCCGTCATGTCGTTGCTGCGACGGGTGATCGGCGGGGTACTGCGTCGCATCAGGATGCGGCAGGGCCGCACGCTGCGTGAGGTCGCCGAGGAGGCCGGGGTGTCGCTGCCCTACCTGTCCGAGGTGGAGCGGGGCCGCAAGGAGGCCTCGTCGGAGGTGTTGGCGGCGATCTGCCGGGCCCTCGGCATCCGCCTGTCCGACCTGCTGGAGGAGGCCCGCGACGACCTGCGCCGACTGGAGCCGCGTACTCCCGTGGCCCCGCGGGCGGCCGCCGGAGCGCCCGCCGGGGAGCTGCCGCTCCCCCGCCACGGGGTCCGGCTGGCCCGGCTGGAGCGCGCGGCCGGTCGGCAGCCCACGCTCCCCGGCGCGTCGCTCGTCGTCGGCCCGCGTACCACCGGGCTCGTGCACTGCGTGCGGGCTGGCGCGACCACTCCGGTCACCGTCTGAGGCGGCGTCAGCGGCGGGCGTCGTAAC
The DNA here is from genome assembly GCF_039871625.1 of Micromonospora sp. B11E3. Taxonomy (NCBI): domain Bacteria; kingdom Bacillati; phylum Actinomycetota; class Actinomycetes; order Micromonosporales; family Micromonosporaceae; genus Micromonospora; species Micromonospora sp. B11E3. The sequence goes on from NZ_JBDPMC010000031.1 coordinate 60,018, forward strand.
GGGCGCGGGCGGCCTCGACCTCGCCGAGGTGGGTGGTCGCCCACGCCTCCAGCCCGGAGACCAGGTCGAGCAGGCTGCGGCCGAGGTCGGTGAGCTCGTAGTCGACCCGCGGCGGCACGCTGGCGTGGACCGTGCGGGTGACCAGGCCGTCGCGCTCCAGCCCGCGCAGGGTCTGGGTGAGCATCTTCTGGCTCACCCCCTCGATGCGCTGGGCCAGCTCGCCGAAGCGCCTGCGGCCGTCGGCGAGGGTGAGCACCACCAGTACGCTCCACCGGTCGCCGATCCGGTCGACGACCTGCCGGCTGCCGCAGTTCTTGGCGAAGATGTCGGGCTCCACCCGATCACTCTCCATCAGTTAGTGACTTACTTCAAGGTGCCTACTCTCCAACGGGAAGTGTCGGGGGATCCTTCCCGTTGGACGGGGATGACGGATCGTTCGCACACTGAGGGAGTCCAACCATGTCCATCGTCGTCACCGGCGCCACCGGCCACCTCGGCCGGCTGATCGTCTCCGCGCTGCTCCGGCGGGGCGTACCGGCCGGGGAGATCGTGGCGCTCGCCCGGGACACCGGCCGGCTCGCCGACCTCGCCGGGCGCGGGATCGTGGTGCGGCAGGCCGACTACAACGACCCGGAGTCGCTGCGGGCCGCGTTCGCCGGCGCGGACAAGCTGATGTTCGTCTCCGGCAGCGAGGTCGGGCAGCGGGCGCTCCAGCACCGCAACGTGATCGCCGCCGCCCGCGAGGCCGGTGTCGGGCTGGTGGTCTACACCAGCATCACCCGGGCCGACACCTCCGGCATGATCCTGGCGCGGGAGCACCTGGAGACCGAGCGGGAGCTGGCCGCCTCCGGCCTGCCGTACGTGATCCTGCGCAACAGCTGGTACCTGGAGAACTACACGGGCCAGCTCCCGACGTACCTCGAGCACGGGGTGGCCGGCGCGGCGGGTGAGGGGCGGGTCAGCGCCGCCACCCGCGCGGACTACGCGGAGGCCGCCGCCGCGGTGCTCACCGGCGCCGGAGAGCACAACCGGGTGTACGAGCTGGGCGGCGAACCGTTCACCCTCGCCGAGCTGGCCGCGGAGCTGTCCCGGCAGGCCGGCCGGGAGATCGGCTACGTCGACCTGCCGGCGGAGAAGTACGCCGAGGTGCTGGTCGGGGCCGGCGTGCCCGAGCCGTTCGCCGCCGTCCTGGCCGACAGCGACCGGGGCATCGCCCAGGGCGAGCTGCACGTCCAGGGCGACGACCTGGCGACGCTGATCGGCCGGCGGCCCACCACCCTCGCCGAGGCGCTGCGCGCCGCGCTCTGAGTACGCCGCCGGCCCGCCCGTGTTCCCGCGGCCGCGGGCGGGCCGGCCCGGGCATCGCGTCCAGGTCCTCCGGCGGGACGGCCCCGGTGACCACGCCGTGCCGGTAGTCCAGCTCGACGCCCTCCCCCGACCGGCCGGAACGTTGGCCCTGACAGGTGCTGTAGCTGCTCGCCTCCTGGCAACAGGTGGGCGCGGCGTCCGTCGGGGGTGAGCGTTCGGAAGAACCGGGCACGTGCCGCGCGGATCAACGCGTCGAGATCAACCTCGGCAGTCCAAATTTGTGCGGTGGCGTCGGCCGAGCCGGTGAGCACCCGCTTGCCGTCGGGTAGCCACGCCATGTAGGTGAGGCTTCGCGGTGGACTCGGATGATCTCAGAGACAGCGCGCAGGTCGACTGGTAGATCAGCAACCTGCACGGCGACTTGGTCGCGGAGATCCGCGCCAACGGCGAGGGCCTATCCCGCACCAGCGAAGCCACCGAATACGGCACGCCCCGCAACGCTGCCGACGTCGGCACCCACCGGTACGGGTGGCTCGGCGCCAAACAACGCGCCCCCGACATCCCATCCGGCATCGTCCTCATGGGCGTACGACTCTTCAACACCACCACCGGCCGCTTCCTGCAGCCCCCCACCCACCGGACACCACAGCACCGCAACGGACCCTCAAGGCCCTACCCAACCTTGACGTTGTCGCTGGCGCAGTCCGCACCCGGCCGGCAATTCGGTCAGTTCTTCACCTTCCTCGCCGAAGGTACGCAGGTATGCGTTACCGGCTGGCACCCCTCGCCGGATGGAAGGGGCTGGCCGGGCAGGTCCCAAGACTCTGATCAACGAGTCTTGTGAGCAGCTCGAGGGCGGTGTACGGTGACAGCCAACATAAAGGATCTAGTAACCCCATATGTTTGTGATGGACGGCCCACGATGCGCTTCTGCGTAGCTGTCGTCGATCATCGAGCCGCTCATTCCCATCCGCCACTCCGCAATTTTCACGGCCGGCTACCACCTCGGGGCGATTGGTTCTGGCTCCTATTCCAATACGCCCGCCGGCGCCAGAACTCACCTTCGTCTTGATGAATTCCCTTTCAACACAGTCGAGCGCACTGCCGTTCCGCCCGCTGAAACACGCCCTTCCACGGAAGGGGTCGCGGCTCGTACGTCAACTACCGTCCCTGGTCTCCCTCCATCCGATGAGATGGAAATAGAAGGAACGCGGCAATAAGAAGTCTTCAAGGAAGGTGGGTAGTCACCGGCGGCAGCCGCAGTATCGGCACGATTGTCGCACCCCGGATCGCGGCGGAGGATCCCCCGATCGTAATCGGCGATCGCTGCGCAGTCGATGCCGCCACCAACGGCCGAAAGCTGGGTTTCCAGGAATCCCTTCCGCTTGGTCATGGGAGCGTCGCAGTTGCCTACTCTCTGTAAACCCGCCGTCGCGGTGCCAGAATTCGTTATTACCATGGAAGAGACGCTCGAGTTAGTCGAGCGCATCCACGCCAAAGTTCCTCATCTGCCGCTCGCTCTTCGGTTGATCCGAAACACCGGAGTGATGAAGCGTCACATCGTCCAGCCAATTGAACAGACGCTGCAGCACCCGGGATTCGAGGAGCGCAATCGCATCCACACAGTTGAGGCAAGAAAGCGGACACCGCCAGTCATCATGCGTGCGTTGGCCAACGCTGGCGTGACCGTGCAGGACATTGGCGCCATCGTCTACGTCTCCTGCACCGGTTTCTCAATGCCGTCCCTGACCGCGTGGCTGATCAACGAGTTCGGGTTTCGCTCCGACACCCGGCAGATCCCCATCGCTCAGCTGGGATGCGCGGCCGGCGGCGCGGCGATCAACCGGGCACACGACTTTTGCTCTGCCTACCCAGACAAGAACGTCCTGATCGTCTCCTGTGAACTGTGTTCGCTGTGCTACCAGCCCGCCGACGAGGAGGTCGGTAGCCTGCTTTCCGTTGGCCTGTTCGGCGATGCTGTCGGCGCGGCGGTTGTGCGCGGCTCCGGGGGCACGGGCGTGTCTCTGGAACGCAACAGCGCCTATCTCATCCCACACACTGAGGAGTGGATCTCGTACGCGGTTCGGTCCACGGGTTTTCACTTCCAGCTCGACCACCGGGTGCCGGGCATGATGGAGCCACTAGCCCCCGTCATTCGGGCGCTGGCCGCCTCCCACCGCTGGGATGCTGCTGACCTCGGCTTCTACATCGTGCATGCCGGGGGGCCCCGCATCCTCACCGACCTGGGTAAGTTCCTCGGTGTCCATCCCGATGCGTTCCGCTACAGTCGGGCGACCCTGACCGAGTACGGCAACATCGCCAGCGCCGTAGTCCTTGACGCGCTGGCCAGGCTGTTCGAAGACGGTGGTGCCAAGGTCGGCGCCACCGGTATCATCGCGGCCTTCGGTCCCGGGATCACCGCAGAGATGACGCTGGGCACCTGGGTCGACTCCGAGAACCCGCAGCCCGACGCAGGTCCCGGCGGCCATGGTCGGCGCCTGGTGACACAGCAGGGCTGACCTGGGATCAGGGATGCGTCCGGGGTCGCCGAGTCGGTCCAGTGTGTTATCTCACCCAGGTCGATCCGGGGCGGCGTCCGAGGTCCCTGGTACGGCAGCCGCCGCATTGCGCGTCCGGGCCGGGCATGGCCCGGCCCGCACCGCCAACCTGGCCAGAACGAGCCGTGGACTGAGGCCTGGTTCAACGGGCTGGGCCCCCAAGTCACCGTCCGATATCCGAAGACGGCGTAGCGGTGGCCAAGAAATCATCGGCAAGCCGCGTGTGGAAAAGCCGCACGCACGGAAGCTGAAAGGGGGAGGGGAACGGACCCGCAAGGGAGCCGCGCCCCGGACTAACAATGACAACAACGAATCACCAAACGCTGACTCCCCTGCCGTTGATGCGGCTAAGCACCGGATTCTGGAGCTTCAAGACCTTCGCCGCCGCGTTGGAGTTGAGTTTGTTCACCCGGCTCGCCGATGGTCGGACGATGAGCGCAACGGAGGCGTCTGCCGAGCTCGGACTGCCGCATCGTCCGGCGGATCTGCTGCTCGCCGCTTGCGCCTCGCTAGGATTGCTAGAGAAGCGCGGTGACGGGTACGGAAACACCGCACTCGCAGAGAAGTTCCTGGTCGAGGGGCGTCCCTACTATTTCGGTGGCTTCGTGCGGTACTGCGACAAGCGGGAATACCCGGCATGGGACCGTGTTGTCGAGGCGCTTCGGACGGACAAGCCGACCGCCTGGGACCCAGAGGCCCAAGACTCTCCGTTCGCGGCCGAAGACTCGCAGATGCTGCAGTTGTTCTGGGATGCGATGCACTGCATCTCGACATTCACCGCGCGTGCGCTCGGTGAGGTCTACGACTTTGGCAAGCACGCCCGTTTGCTGGATGTTGGTGGCGGATCCGGGGCGTTCCCGATCGAGCTGTGTCGCCATTACCCGAATCTATCGGCGACGGTGTACGACCTACCCCACGTGTGCTCGATCGCTGACTCGAAAATAGCCGATGCTGGATTGAGTGGACGGGTAACCACGGTGGCCGGGGACTTCCTGCGCGACACCGAGCTGCCAGCGGGCTACGATGTGATCCTATACAGCATGATCATGCACGACTGGGGTGAAGACACCGACCGGGAACTGCTGGCACGCGCCTATGAGGCGCTGGCACCTGGCGGTGTAGTTATTATTAGCGAACTGGTGCTCAATGCCGAACGCACCGGCCCCGCCGAGGCCGCCCTGATGGGTATGAACATGCTCATTGAAACGAGAGCCGGCAAAAACTACTCCGAGTCCGAGTACGTGACTTGGCTACAGGATGCCAAATTCTCCGATATCCGCACCCTGCCGTTCGTCGCGGCTGGCGCGAACGGGGTCATCATCGGCGTCAAGGAGCGGCCGATCAACCAGGGCGCTCGTGAACTCGGGATGAGTCACGAGACGCGGCGCAACGGGATCCGCGCTGGCGAACGCCAGACCGGGGCGGGTTCGGCGGCCAGCGGGAGCGGCTTTTCGGTGGCGGACAAGGACGCCGAGATCGCCCGCCTGCTCCGTGAGGTGGCTGAGCTGCGGCAGGAGAAGGAGATCCTTCGCACGGCAGCCGCGTATTTTGCAAAGGAGATGGATCGATGACCAGCCGCTTCCGGTTCACCTCCACCCACCGCGCCACCTTCGGCCGTCCAGCGGCTGCGTCGGATCCTGGCGGTCCTCGCTTGACATCCTCCCCCGCCTAAACTAAGAGACCGTCGGGTAACCAGGTGACTACGTGGCGAGAAGTCGCTCAACGTTGATGCGTTGGGCGGCTTCGCGCTCGGTGGCGTTGGCCCAGCGGAGCGCCGGTTACGCACCAGCCATCCGAGGGTCCTCTCCACCACCCTTTCAAGATCTGTAACCGGCTCTGCCCAGGGTCTCGAGGATGCCGGCGAGCGAGTCCTTACCGTCGTCGGTGAAGGGCCGCTGAATCAGTTCGAGGGTCCCGGGGGAATAGGCCAGGCTCGCCAGAACCTCGGTGGCGCGGTGCAACGCGTCGCTGCGTGCGTCGCGCGTTTTCCAGAACGAGCGCAGGGCGTCATCCATGGCACTGGGGTGAGTGAGACCGTGGTGTGCCGCCCGGGCGAGCATTTCCGCTTGGTGGAACGCCTCGGTGATGCCGCTGGCAGCGATCGGATCGGTCCGGTGGCCGGCGTCACCGACCAGGGCCCAGCCGGGGCCGCACGCCTCGCGGAAAAAGCCCGACAGGTCGCCACTGCCGTAGAACCGCTCCACGCGTTGGCGGCCCGGGCTGCCGGAGAATTCCGGGAGGAGATGCTCGGCGACCTTGAGGTATTCATTCTCGATGTCCTGCCGTATGCGGGGCAGTTCCCGCCGCGGCCAGGCGACGCCGACGCACGTCGTGCCTTCGTGTGTCGGCACGGTCACGGCGGCTCTGCGGTCGCGGATGGTGAGGCCCGCCGGACAGTCAAGGTCCGACCAGTAGCTGTAGTAACCGCAGGTGAGAGCCGGATACTCGCGATACGTGCGGGCGTGCGCGAGGCGAGCGACGGTGGATCTGGCACCGTCGGATCCCACGACCAGAGTGGCCTTGAGTTCCAGCGGCGGACCATGCCGCCGGGTGACGACGATCCCGGAAACGGCCGGGCCGGTGCGCAGGAGATCCCGGACGGACGCCCGTTCGAGGAGTTCGGCCCCCGCAGCCACGGCAGCCCGGGCGATGAGCGCGTCCAGGACGTAGCGGCGCGGGCCGTAGGGCGCGACGCGCCGGTCCGGCCCCGTGACGTCCTCGATGATCACGCCCTCGATCGAATGCCGTGAAGTGGTCAGGGCGGGACAGCCGGTCGCCCGGAGTTCGTCGAGTAGGCCCCAGTCTTCGAGCCGCCGGATTCCGGCTTCGTGGATGTAGTGGGTGGACAGGATGTCGTCACCGATGCGTCCGCGGTCGACCAGGAGCACGGAGTGGCCTTGCCTGGCAAGCAGAAGCGCGGTGGCCGCTCCGGCGCAGCGAGCCCCCACGACGATGACGTCGTACCGCTCCTTCATGACGTCCACGGCTTTCCGCCCGAAGCGAGCGAAAGGCGCGTGAGCACGAGCGAGTGCACGACGCGTGTCGGTTCGAAGAGCTCTTTCGCGTGCCACAGGGGAGTCCGCAGCGGGTCCTCCGGGCCGGCTTGCCAGTGCCGGGCCAGGAAATCGGTCGCCGTGCGGATGGCTCGCGCGGCCGGTGTCCGGTCGCCTGGGCCGGGCGGGCCGTGGCGGGCGACACTTCGGTATGGGCTGATGTGCTGCGGTGACACCGGGTGATGGAGCCGCGCAGTGTTCCCCACCATCCACTTCCATTCCGGTACGGTCATCGGTGCGAGCGCCGGGAGCGCCCCGTCGAGGCGGTTCTGAAGTTCGGTGAGGCTGGCGATGACGCGTTCGGCGTCGGCACGGCTCTGCCGGGCGAGAGTGCTGCACGTGGAACTGGGCGAGGTGGAGATCAGCCCGCACTCGTCCGGCGACGGCAGGACGAGCGGTGGTTCCGGGAACACTTCGGGCGAGAACACCACTTGCGGAGGCAAAATGCCGCCTGATCCGGCGCGGGTCCGGAGCGCGGCGAGACGTTGGTGGCGAGTGTGCAGGACGTTCAGGAACCCCTGCACCGCCTGGTGGAGTCCGTCCGTCTGCCACGACCGCGCCGGGCTCGCTGGTGCTGTGTGGACGCTGACCTCCTCGATCAGTGCGGGAACGAGGAACTCGACGGCGACGGTGTCCGGGAGGTCGGATGCCCGGACGCGGCCGAAGGCGCCAGCGAGGAACTCCAGGCCGCGGCGGATGGTGTCCAGCACGGTGTCCGGAGTGGCCAGGGGCCGGCCGGCGGCGTACGCCGAAAGCAGCCCGGTGAGCGCGCCCAGCGTCGGCACCAGCCGGTAGGGGTCCGGTGCGGCGGCCGGGCCCCAGGGATCGGCCAGGCTCTCTGCGAGGGCGGCTTCGAGCAGGTGCCGGGCCGAAGTGAGACCGAATACGACAGCCCCGCGAAACTCGCCGCCCACGCCGGCCTGGCACCCATATCCCGCGACTCCGGAACGGTTTCCGGCAACCATCGCCGGCCCCGCCGCTACCACCGCAGGCTGCGACACATCCTGTGGATGGCCGCGTTCACCGCCGTCAGGGAATGCCCAACCTCCCGCGCCTACTACGAGAAGAAACGCGCCGAAGGCAAGCACCACCGACAGGCCATGCTCGCCCTCGCCCGACGACGCGTCGACGTCCTCTGGGCACTCGTCCGCGACCGGAAAACCTTCACCCGCCCGGCAACGGCGGTCCGCGCCGCAGCCTGAACCAGCCCGATTCCCGCCGACGCGACCCCGTCCCGCCGGCCGCTCCACCCTGCCTACCAAGATCAACGGGAGTCACATGGAGACTCGGCGTGTGGTCATGGCCCGGCGTGACCAGCCCGGACGACGTGGGTCAACGTAGGTCACTCCCTGCCGCTGTGGGCCGCCCCGCAGGTCGCTAGACTGGGCACTCGCGCCCTCGTAGCTCAGGGGATAGAGCATCGGTTTCCTAAACCGTGTGTCGCAGGTTCGAATCCTGCCGGGGGCACCCAGGTCAGCGCCTAGATCAGTGATCTAGGAACCGGACATGTGGAGCCATACGTGGAGCGAACCGCGCTATGGTTGCTCCATGCCTCCCACATCGAATGCACGCAAGCGCACTCGTGGCGAGATCGAAACGCTGCCCAGCGGGTCACTCCGTGTGAGGGTCTACGCAGGCATTGACCCAGTGTCGAAGAAGCGGCATTACCTCGTGGAGACGGTTCCCAGCGGACCGAACGCCGCCCGCGAGGCCGAAAAGGTGCGAACGCGGCTGCTCAACCAGGTGGACGAGAAGCGCAACCCGCGTACCAAGGCGACGATGAACCAACTCATGGGTCGATACCTGGAGGTGCTCGACGTCGAGCCGACGACGCGCGGCACGTACGAGGGCTACATTCGCAACCACATCCGGCCGTTGCTCGGCGACTTGGCTGTTGGCCGGCTCGACGGTGAAGTGCTCGATTCGTTCTACGCCGTGCTCCGCGCGTGCCGGGCGCACTGCGGAGGCCGGAAGTACGTCGAGCACCGCTCCGCGAGCGAGCACGAATGCGACGGCCGTTGCCGGCCGCACAAGTGCCGGCCGCTGGCCGACTCGTCTATCCGGCAGATTCACGGGATACTCAGCGGCGCGTGCAAGCGGGCCGTCCGCTGGCGCTGGATCGGCGCCAACCCGATCGAGCAGGCAGAGCCGCCGTCGCCGGCCCGGCCCGACCCGCACCCGCCGACGCCAGAGCAGGCGGCGCGCATTGCCGCTGCGGCGTGGCAAGACCTTGATTGGGGCATGCTCGTCTGGCTTGCCCTGATGACGGGTGCTCGGCGCGGCGAGCTGTGCGCGCTTCGCTGGGACCGCATCGACTTTGCGACCGGCGTTCTGACGATTCGGTCGAGCATCGCGCAGAGTGGCGCGAAGACGTGGGAGAAGGACACGAAGACCCACCAGCAGCGCCGGATCACCCTTGATGATCAGACGATGGCGCTACTGCGGGCGTACCTCCGCCGCTGCACGGAGCGGGCCGCCGCGCTCGGCTTCACCCTACCGACCGACGCCCGCGTGTTTTCTCTCTCGCCTGACGGGCGCACATGGCTTAAGCCCGACACCGTGACCCAGCGGTACGCCCGCATGTGCGCCCGGCTGGGATGGGACATGAACATTCACCAACTCCGGCACTACTCCGCCACAGAGCTGATCGCTGCTGGCGTAGACGTGCGAACCGTTGCCGGGCGACTCGGCCACGGCGGGGGAGGCTCGACCACCCTACGGGTGTACAGCGCATGGGTGTCCGAGGCGGACCAGCGAGCCGCGGGCACCCTGGCCGGCCGAATGCCAGCCCTGCCCGCTGGCCTCGAATCAGACGGAGGGCTTCCCGCCCCTTTGCCTGCCCCGATCACGGACGACTCAGCGCCGTATCTGCGCATGGTTGCGGACCTTCGGGCCGCCATCAAGTGCGGCGCACTGCGGCAGGGCGACCCGTTGCCCCCCATGGTCGACCTCGCGGCGCGCTACGAGGTCGCGCCGAGCACGGCTCACCGGGCAGTCGCCGTCCTCGCGGCAGACGGAGAAGTCGTTGTGTCGCGCGGCAAGCGGGCTATCGTGGCAGGCTTATAGGGAGGGTGCGAGCGATGTTATCGGCCAATATCTCTCGCTGTCTGGCCCTGCCTCGCGGCCCAGGTCAGCGACGTATGGGTTGTCGCCTGTTGTCGCTGACCACCCTTCTGTTGTCAGCGCCTGCGTGAGCCACACCCTCAACCATGACGTACTCGTGTCTCGCTGGATCGGAGAGAATGAGTTGGTGACGATGACAGCGCGGCCTGACCCCGACCCCGATGCCGAGTGGTGGACGACGAAGGACGTTGCGGCACCCGACGATGACAGCCGGTGGATCGTGCACGGCCGCCGACCGCTCTACGAGAGCGAATGGATCAAGCTCTACAAGACTGATGTTGAGCTACCAGACGGCCAGCGCTTCGAGCATCACACGGTCTGGATGCCCACGGCGGCTATGACCGTAATGCTGAACGACAGCCTGACGCACGTTTTGCTGATGTGGCGGCACCGCTTCGTGCCTGACCTGTGGAACTGGGAGCTTCCCGGCGGACTAGTGGACGAGGGAGAGGACCCCGCCCAGACGGCGGCGCGAGAGATCGAGGAAGAAACCGGCTACCGCCCCCGAACCCTTGAGCACCTCGTGACGTTTGAGCCGATGATCGGCATGGTGACCACACCGCACCACGTGTTCATCGCACGAGGCGCGGAACGGGTCGGCGAGCCGACTGAGGAGACCGAGATGCAGCGGATGGAGTGGGTGTCACTGGCCCAGGTGCCGAGCCTTATCGCCCAGGGGCAGGTAAGCAACTCCGGGACGCTGGTCGCGCTGTTGCACGTGCTCGCGATCAGCGGCCCGACTGCCCCTCGGCGCTCGCGAGAAGCCGGGTGATGCGTCGACGCTGACGAGTCGACGCGGTTCGCGTGGCCAGCGCTTCGGCCACGCGAGCCTCGGCTCGCGCCTCTTCGTGCTGGCCACGGACTGAGTAGGCCAGCGCGAGATCGCAGCGGAGCCCGGCGGCGGCCCGCGTGAACGTCGGGTCAAGGCGGTTTACCGCGTTCGTCAGCTCCTGCACTGCCTCTGCCTTGCCGAGCCGGGCGAGGCAGTGCCCCCGCCACCGAGCAAGGTGCACGTCATCCAAGAACAGGAACGGTAGACCATCGTCTGAGTCCTGACCGGGCAGAGCGCGGCTTGCTTCGTCGAGCGCCTCCTGTGCCTGGTTCGCCGCGCCGCTGGCCGCGAGTGCCTCAGCCTCGGCGGCCCACAGCCAAGACCGAAGCATGGCCGGCACCAGGCCGCCGGCCGTCAGCCGGGCGTGCTGGATTAGCGCAGCGGCATCGTCAACTCGACCAAGGTCGAGCAGCGCGTATGCCTGCTGCGCCGTGACATGGGCGACGATGGCAGGAACCTCGCTCTCCCGTGCGGCCGACTTCGCCGTCTCGTGGAGCGACCATGCCTTATGAGGATCACCGAGGTCTAGCGCCTGCCAACCCGCCAGGGCTGCGGCCTCGGCTACGGCGGCGGCCAAGGCGGCGCGATGTGGTCCGGGCAGTGTGTATCGCCACAGCTCCGTCATTTGATCGACGTGCGCCTCAGTCTGCTGTAGGAGCTGTGCAGCGCCAAGCTGTCTGTCAAGCGCCCGAAAGGATTGCGTCTGTGCCTCTAGCAACGTGATCAGGGGCGCATCAACCGTTGCGGCGGTCGCAAGTCGCGCCGCGAGATCCATGCCGTCGACTCCGGACGGTGTGGGTGCCTCCGCGCGGGGCTTGCCGGTCGCAAACGGCACGCCGAAGACCTCGGCGAACAGGTCCGCATACTCCGGCGACAGCCCGCGTCGACCGTGGGTCCACTCCCGGATCATCCGCTTCAGGCTCGCATCATCCGGCAGGAGCCCGCGCCCCTTCCGTCGAGCGGCGGCGCGGAGTTCGAGGATCAGCCGAGAGCGGGTCGTCCATCCGCGCTGCTCGCACAGGCGCGGCAGGTCGGTTGCGTCCATCATCGGCAGCTCCCCGTCATCGTCAGCGCACGATGCGTTTCCTGGTTCGTCATCATGGCAGCCCCGCGCGAGGGGGACGAGTCCCCCCGAGTCCCCTGCCGTCCTCTGATCAAGGAGTCGAGAGCCCGGCAGGCTGGGTGCATCGGCAACGGGGCCACAGAAACCGCAAGACCTACCACGAAAGGGACGCAGATGAACGCCAATGAGATCAGCAGCCGGCAGGTACGTCGGTTCTACGCAGTGGCAGAGGCTGCTGAACTGTTGGGCCTTTCGGAGCCGACGCTGTACCGGGCGATCCGGGCCGGTGAGTTTCCGGCGATCAAGGTCCGGGGACGCTTCGTGATTCCGGCCCGCGCCATCGACGACATGGAGGCGTCCGCCCTGGCGCATGGTCTGGTCGACGCTCGGACCTACGCCCTTCGGCCAGCTAGCTAAGGGCGCTGCCGCTACGGCGCGGCCCGCTTTGGTCCCGGTGGCGCTGGTGGGATCGCATGCTCTCGCGCGAGCTTTCGGATGTAGGCACCGCTGAAGGGTGATAGCCGTTCAACGTCAGTGGGGCTGAGGCCGTCTCGCAGGGCGGCAACAACCGCCATGATGACGGCCTCTCGGGCAGCGTCGTGCGCCGCCTCAGTGCGGCGATACCGCTTCGTAGCTGCTGAAAGTTGCTCACGGGCGTCAGTCACGCCCACAAGGTTACCGCTACCTACTTGCGCAACAGACCTCCGTACCGCTACCTTGTTGCGCAACAGGGTTTCGCAACCCGGTTAGTTCGTCAGTTGGTTGCCAGCGTCGGCGTTGCGGCTTCGGCTGTGGCGTTTGCGAACGGACCGCTGTGCGGTTGTTCATTGAGATCTATGAATATGGCTGTCGCCTCCGCTGATAAGGCGACCGTGCGCGGGCTCAGGTAACCCGCGTGCACGGCTGATGTTTGTGCAGCTCATCCCTCTATTTGGCGCGGCGGTGCCGGGCTTCGGTCCGCGCCGCCACGCTTCCCCCGTCACATCGACTATCGGAGGTTTCCCGTGCGGAAGCGCCTCGCTCCCGTCACCGACGAGCCGACCGCCGCCGACCTGGCCGCGATCGAGGCGGAGTGGCCGCTGATCGTGGCCGAACTCGACCTGCTCGACGCCGAAATCAGGCTCATCTACGCCGAGGACCACGGCGGCCCGACCGCCCTGGACTGGCGGCGGTTGCGCCGGGCTGAGGCCCGCGTTACCCGCGCCGCCGCCGACCTGGCCACCGGTACCACCGGCCCGCTCCGCGCGGCCTGATCCGCACCGCGCCCACCGCCGCACCTGCCCCTATCTCGAAGGAGAGAGCACGTGAGCACCCGCAAGAACCGCCGTGCCGTGATGGCCGAACTGCTGTTGCTGGCCAACCCGGCCGTGATCCGCGACCGTGACGGCGTTTCGCTGTCGGTCGACTTCGACAGCATCGCTGAACTGCGCTCGTGGCTGGACCTGGCCGGACTGAACAGTCCCGACCTGCTGATCAGCGAGCACGACAGCACCACCGAGGACGGACGCCCGTTCCGGGCGTTGAACGCCTTCCCGACCTGGCACGGATGGGAGATCTACGCCCGCGCCGTCGACTACACCGACCCCGGGCCGCTCGACACGACCACCGCCGACCAGCTCGCCGCCCTGGCGGTGACCGCATGACCATCGAATACACCCACCCGTCAGTGCTGGCCGGCATTGCTGCCGGGGCGTCGTGGGCCGACCCGACCATGGACCCCACCGCGATCGACTGGACGGCCCGCCGGGCCGCCGCCGCGATCCCGTTCCCGCTGGTCGACGGCCGGCCGGTCAACCCGTACGCGCCGACCGGCATCCGCTACGGCCGCAACGAACTCGGTCACTGGGGCGAGCAGCAGTGCGCCGACGCGATCGTCACGGTGGAAGGCCCGCTTGGTGGCCGGTGGCTGCTGCTGGTCGAGCGCGCTGACGGTCACGGGTGGGCGCTGCCCGGCGGGTACGTCGACCCCGGCGAGGACGTCCCCGATGCCGCGTTCCGTGAGCTGGCCGAGGAAACCGGGCTGGTCCTAAGCCGCGACAGCGAGTTGTACATCGCCATGCCGGCCCGCTACGTGCCCGACCCCCGCGCCTCCGATGAGGCGTGGATGGTCACCACCCCGGTCCGCATCGACATCGGCGGTCGGCGTGTCCTGCCCGAGGTAGCCGGCCGCGACGACGCCCGCCGCGCCGCGTGGGTGCCCGCTGACTCCTACCACCAGCTCATCAACCACCTGGCCCGCACCTACGGCGGACTCGTGTTTCCCGCACACCGGGGCCTGCTGGTCGACATCCTGGCTCCCGCCTGGACGTCCCGGTGACCGCCCGCGAGCCGAAGCGCACCCGCCGGCCCTGGTCGACCAGCCCTGACGTGTTCCACAGCAACGGCCGTGACGGCTTTACCGGCGACGCCAAGGGCGGCCGGACGCGCGGCGTCAGCGAACACCGCCCCTACCCCACCCCACGCCCCGCCAACCGGAAGGACACCCACTGATGGGCCTGTTCAGCAAGAAGCCGAAGTCCGAGCCGACCGGCTACAAGCCGATGCCCAGCAACGCCCGCACGGTCAGGCAGTGGCAGCAGTGGGAAACCGCCAGCGGGTGCACGGCCTGCGGGAAGAGGGGCTGCCACCGGATGAACCACTCCTACTCGATCTGCACCGGGTGCGGTAGCGCCTACTGCAACGGCGATGCCTGCCCCGGCCGCCGCCGCTGACACCAGAGAGGATCCGAGATGACCGTCCCCACCGCCCCGGAGCCGGACGAGACGCAGCGGGGCATCGCCGAGCTTGAGCGCTACCTGTCCGAGGTGGCACCGGCCAAGCCGGAACGCGACGGCGAGCCCAGTAGCCCCGGCGGGGAAACTCGCCGCGTCCGCCAGTTGCGCGCCGAGGTCAGCGAGGCGCACCTCCTGGCCGAGCTGCAAGACGACGACACCCCGTTGATGCTCGACACCCGCCGCGTCCGCCGTCGCCGCCGGGCCGCGTACGAGGCGGCGCGGCTGCACGAGCTGGCGCAGAGCCCCGTCATGCGGGCGTGGCAGGCGGCGCGGTTCCGCCGGCTGCTCGTGACGGCCGCGATGGTGTCGCTGGCGTTGGCGCTGGCGTGGTCGACCGCCGGTGTTCAGGCGTTCGCCGCCGACAGCGCCGCCCCGTGGTCACCCGCGTGGGCGTTCGCGTGGTTCGTCGAGCCGTTCATGTCGCTGGCGCTGCTGGTCGTGGTCGGTGCCCGCGCCTACATGGGCACCCGCGGGCAGCCGATCGAGTCGCGAACTCTCACCCGCATCGAGCGGCTGTTCCTGGCGTTGACGCTCGGCATGAACGCGTGGCCGTACCTGCCGTGGGTGGCCGATGAGTTCGTCTTCTCCCGGCTGGTGCTGCACCTGCTCGGCCCGATCGTCGCGGTCGCGGTCGTGACCGCCCTGCCGATCATCCTGGCCGCGTTCGCTGGCCTCGACCACGGCGGGCCGACTGCCCTTACCGGCCTTACGTACAGGCAAAACACGCCCACTGGTCGGGCCGATGTGGCCGCCCTGGCGGCTCAGGCGCGGCAGTTGATCGACGCCGGCACCCTGCCCGGCGAGCCGTCCGCGAACGCCCTACAGCGGGCGCTGCACTGCGGCATGGACGCCGCGCGGCAGGTACGCGACGAGTTGCGCAACCGCTAACCCCGCCCGGCGGCGCGGCCCCTGGCTACCAACCTGCGCCGCGCCGCCGGCCCTCACCCGACCCGCATGGATCAGTTGGAGGAACACCCATCATGACTTCCCCCCGAGATGACGACCGTTTCGACTGGCACGCCGCCGAAGCGGACCTGACCAACCCTGGCGCTGAGGTGGTCGACCTGGACGACGCCCGCGCCCGCCGCGCCGCCCCCCGGCCGCGTCCGGCCGGTGACACGCACTTCGACGTGACCCTGGACGAGCTGCCGCAGCGGGGCGGGATGCTGGTCGACCCGCCGCCGGTTGCGTCGTCTGGCCGCCGGCCGATTCTGCCGTCCGGGTGGTCGACGTGGCCGAACATCAAGCACAGCATCCGGCAGGCCGCCGAGCTGGCCGCCTACCGGGCCGGGTTCCACACCGTGCGCGCCCCCTGGTACGCCGCGCAGGCCACGTTTTGGGCGACGGTCGGGGTGTTCCGCCTCACCGGCCGGCAACTGCGGTGGTGGTGGGTGGCCGAGCAGACCGGGTTGCGGCAGGCCGCCGCTGACGCGGGCGACGCGCAGACCTGGCACAAGCTGCACCGGGAGGTCAAGGCCACCCGCGCGTGGCGCGCGCTCGTGCTCACCGCGGAGGCGCTGACCCTCGGCATCGGCGGGCCGATCGCCTGGACGCTCGCGCCGTGGTGGGCGCTGACCGCCGGGGCCGGGCTGGCGGTGGCCTACCTGGCGCACGTCGGCCGCCCGGACGACCGGCCGATCATCACCCCCGCGACGGTGGCGGGCCGCTTCCGGCGGGTCAACCCGGACATCATCCTTCGCGCCTACTACGCGGCGGGGTTGGGCCACCCGGACAAGGCACACCAGCGGGTGGAGTTCGGCTCCACGATGGCCCGTGACGCCTCCGGCACCGGCTCTCAGGTGTCGATCGACCTGCCGTACGGCAAGACGTTCGACGACGCGGTGAAGGCCCGTGGTGCCATCGCCTCCGGCCTCGACGTGGCGATGTCGCAAGTGTTCATCACCCGCGACCCGTCGTCGCACCGCCGGCACACGCTGTGGGTGGCCGACCGTGACCCCTTGGCGGCCGGTGCCGGGCGGACGCCGCTGTTGCGGTGCAAGCCGACCGACATTTGGCAGCCGGCCCCGTTCGGGCTGGACGAGCGCGGCAACAAGGTCGCCATTGACCTGATGTGGAACAGCGTCCTGATCGGGGCGCAGCCCCGGCAGGGCAAGACGTTCGCCGCCCGCCTGCTCGCCCTCTACGCCGCGTTGGACCCGTACGTGAAGCTGACCGTCCTCGACGGCGGCGGCAAGCCGGACTGGCGCAAGTTCGCGCTGGTCGCTGACCGGTACGCGTTCGGGCTGGCGATGACCCGCGACGGTGACCCGGCCGAGATCGTGCTTGAGGCGTTGCGGGAGATCAAGGCCGATGTGCAGGACCGCTACGAGCGGCTGTCGAAGCTGCCCGCCGACGTCTGCCCGGAAGGCAAGCTGACCCGCGAGATCGCCCGTGATCCGAAGTACCGGATGCCGGTGCGGGCCGTGTTCCTGGACGAGTTTCAGGAGTACTTCGACCTTGGCGAGATCAGCAAGGAGATCGCGTCGCTGCTGGTGTACCTGGTCAAGGTCGCCCCGGCGGCCGGGGTGATGTTCGTGGACGCCACCCAACGCCCCTCGGGGGTTGGTGGGGGGCAGGTCGCCACCCAGTTCATCAGCTTCCGCGACAACCACCAGGTGCGTTTCTCCCTGCGTACCGGCTCGTGGAACGTGTCCGATCTGGTGTTGGGGGCCGGGGCGAACTCCGAGGGCTACGACTCCTCGACGCTGCTGCCCAGCTACAAGGGCGTCGGCATCCTGCGCGGCGCGTCCGACGCCACCCCGACCGTGCGCACGTACCTCGCCGACGCCGACGACGCGGAGAAGATCCTCATCGCGGCGCGGAAGCTGCGTGAGGCTGCCGGCACCCTGACCGGCATGGCCGCCGGGGAGGACATCACCCGCGAGTCGCGGGACGTGCTCGCCGACGTGCGGTCGCTGTTCGGTCCGAACGAGCGCGGGTTGCAGTGGGAGGACATCGCCGCCCGCCTGGCCGAGCGGATGCCGGAGCACTACGCGGACATCACCGCCGAGTCGATCTCCGCTCAGGTCCGCGCGTTTGGTGTACCGAGCGTAGATGTCAAGCGGGCCGGCAAGGTCCTCAAGGGAGCCAAGGCCGACGCGATCGACGCCG
>NZ_JBDPMC010000032.1:0-75965 GCF_039871625.1 Micromonospora sp. B11E3
GCCCCCAACAGCAACCAGCCCCCAACAGCAACCAGCCCCCAACAGCAACCAGCCCCCAACAGCAGCCAGCAACCACCAGCCAGCGAACAGCTAGCCGCGACGACGGAACCGCAGCGCCAGATGCGCGACAGACCCCCAGATCCCACGCCGGAACAGCAGCACGACGAGCACGAAGATGCCGCCGGTCACCAGGCCGATCGCCTCGAACCCGGAGAACGACAGCCAGTCCTCCAGGCGGACGACGAGCGCCGAGCCGAGCACGCCACCCCACAGCGTGCCGATGCCGCCGAGCACCACGACGATGACCGCCTTGCCGGACGTGGTCCAGTGCAGCACCTCGAGCGAGACGAACCGGTGTCCGATGGCGAAGAGCCCGCCGCCGAGGCCGGCGAGGAAGCCGGAGAGCACGAACGCCGTCAGTTTGTAGCGGTGCACCGGGTAGCCCAGCGCCCGAGCCCGGGCCGGGTTGTCCCGGATGCCGACCAGCACCCGGCCGAACGGCGAGTTGACGATTCGCCAGGCGGCCAGCAGGCCGAGCGCCACGATCGGCAGGATCGCGTAGTAGAAGTAGTAGTCGTCGCTGAGGTCCGTACCGAAGAACTCGCGCGGGACGCCCTGCAACCCGTTCTCACCCTGGGTGACCGAGCGCCACTCGTTCGCGATGTAGTAGACCATCTGCGCGAAGGCCAGGGTGACCATCGCGAAGTAGATGCCGGTCCGCTTCACCGCGAGGTAGCCGATCGGCACGGCCAGCACCGCCGAGGCGAGCGCCCCCGCCAGCACGGCCGCCGGGAACGGCAGGCCGGCGTGGATGGCCACCATGCCCGTCACGTACGCGGAGGTGCCCCAGAACGCGGCGTGCCCGAAGGACATCAGCCCGGTGAAGCCGAGCAGCAGGTCCACCGAGACGGCGAACAGCGCCCAGCAGAGGATGTCCACGGCCACCGCCGGGTACAGCCCGTTGGGCAGCCACAGCGCGGCCACCGCCGCGACGGCGAGCAGCGCGTACCGGACCCAGCCGGGGGCGCGGGCCACCGCGACCAGCCCGGACGGCGGGGTTGGGCGGGTCGCCTCGGCGGGGGTGTCCACGGCACTGGTCATGCCGTCACCTCGCTCCGCTCGGCGCCGTCATGAACTGTGACACTGAGCCGGCTGATTCGCTCGCTGCGCTCGCTCATGCCGGTGCCTCCTCTCGGCCGAACAGGCCGGCCGGCCGCCACAGCAGCACGACAGCCATCACGATGAACACGACGGTCTGGGAGACGAGCGGGTAGTCCGACAGGTACGCCTCGCCCCATGCCTGTACCAGGCCGATGCCGAAGCCGGCGGCGACCGAGCCGAAGATCGAGCCGAGCCCGCCGATCACCACCACCGCGAAGACCACGATGATCAGGTCCGCGCCCATCAGTGGGTTCACCGCGCGCATCGGTGCGGCCAGCACCCCGGCGAGCCCGGCCAGGCCGATGCCGAAGCCGAAGACCGGGGTGACCCACTTTCCCACGTCGATGCCGAAGGCCCGGGTCAGCTCGGGCCGTTCGGTGGCCGCCCGGACGACCATGCCGACCCGGGTGCGGCTGAGCGCCCACCACACGGCGACGCAGAGCAGCACCGTGAAGCCGAGGATGAACACCCGGTACGTCGGGAAGTCGAACAGCCCGAAGTCGACGGATCCTTCCAGCTCGCTCGGCGTGGTGTACGGGCTGGACTGGATGCCGTACCGGGTCTTGACCAGGTCCTGCAGGATCAGCGTCAGGCCGAAGGTGAGCAGGAAGTTGTAGAGCGGGTCGAGCCGGGTCAGCCGGTGGATCACCGTCCGCTCGAGGACCATGCCGAGCAGGCCGAGGGCGAGCGGCATGATCACCAGGGCCGCCCAGAACGGTATGCCCGCCTCGGCGAGCAGCACGTACGCCCCGAACGCGCCGAGCATGTAGAAGGCGCCGTGGGCGAAGTTGACCACCCGCAGCATGCCGAAGATGACCGCCAGCCCGAGGGCGAGCAGGGCGTAGAACGCCCCGCTCACCAGCCCGTTGAACGTGTTCTGCAAAAAGCCTGTCACAGCTTGCAGTCCGGCGACGGGGCGCGGAAAGCCTCCGCTGCCGGGATGGTCTTGAGGACCTTCACGTAGTCCCACGGCTCGCTCACCTCGGCCTGCGGCTTCACCTGGGCCAGGTACGCGTCGTGGACCACCCGGTGGTCCTCGGCGCGGATCTTGCCGTTGCGCAGGAAGAGGTCGTTGACCTCCTTGCCCTCCAGGCCCTTGACCACGGCGTCCGCGTCGTCGGTGCCGGCCGCCTGCACCGCCTCCAGGTACTGCGTGGCGGCGGAGTAGTTGGCCGCGTGCGCGAAGGACGGCCGGGTGCCGGTCTCCTTCTGGAACCGGTCGGCCCACTCCCGGTTCTGCTGGTCGAAGTTCCAGTACCACGCGTCGGTGTAGGTGGTGCCGGCCAGCGCCGCCGGGGTGAGCGAGTGGATGTCGGTGATGAACATCAGGCCCACGGCGAGGTCGATGCCCTTGTCCCGCAGCTTGAACTCGTTGTACTGCTTGACCACGTTGACCAGTTCGGCGCCGGCCTGCATGGTGCCGAGCACCTGCGGCTTCGGGTTGAGCGTCGGGGCCTTGAGCAGGAAGGAGGAGTAGTCACCGCTGGTGTTCGGGAACGGCGCGCCGTCCTTGCCGACCACGGTGCCGCCGGCCGCGCCGATCGCCGTGGAGAAGCTCTTCTCCATGTCCTGGCCGAAGGCGTAGTTCGGATACAGGATGTACCAGTTCTTGCCGACCTGCTGGGTGGTCACCGTGCCGGTGCCGTGGGCCAGCATGTACGTGTCGTACGCGTAGTGGAACGTGTACTTGTTGCAGCTCTTGCCGGTCAGGTCGGTGGTGGCCGCGCCGATGTTGAAGTAGAGCTTCTTCTTCTCCTTGGCGACATCGGCGACCTTGAGGGCGGCCGAGGAGGTCGGCACGTCGAGGATGGCGTCCGCGCCCTTGCGGTCGATCATCTCCTGCGCCTTGCTGTTGGCCACGTCCGGCTTGTTCTGGTGGTCGGCGGTCTCCACCGAGATGTTCTTGGTCACCGCCTTGTCGCCGTACTTCGCCTTGAAGTCGGCGATGGCCATCTCCACGGCCTTGACCGAGTTCTTCCCGGACAGCTCCGAGTACGCCCCGGACTGGTCGTTGAGCACGCCCAGCACGATCTTGTCGCCGGTCAGCTTCTGGTCCCCCGACGACTGGGGGCCACCGCCACCGCAGCCGGCGGCCAGCACCACCGCGGCCGACGCCGCGGCCACACCCACGGTCCTACGCATGTCCGTCCCTCCATCCGCGCACCGCGCGGCTCAGCGTCGACATCAGATTCCGAGGTACGCCAGCAGCTCGCGCTCCCGCGAGCGCACCTCGGAGTTGTCCATCGCCTCCGCGATGCGTCCCTCGGCCAGCAGGTAGTGCCGGTCGGCGACGCCGGTGGCGAAGTGCAGGTTCTGCTCGACCAGCAGCACGGTCACCCCGTGTCGCTTGGCCTCGCGCAGCAGGTCGCCGACCTGCTGCACCAGCAGCGGGGAGAGCCCTTCGGTGGGCTCGTCGCACAGCAGCAGCCGGGCGCCCATCCGCAGCACCCGGGCCAGGGCGAGCATCTGCTGCTCGCCGCCGGAGAGCTGGGTGGCCGCCGAGTCGCGGCGGGCGTACAGGGCGGGGAACGCCTCGTACACCCGCTCCAGCGGCCACGGGTCGGGGCCGACCCGGGGCGGCAGGGTGAGGTTCTCGGTGACGGACAGGGTCGCGTAGCTGCCCCGGTCGTCGGGAACCCAGCCCAGCCCGAGCCGGGCCCGCCGGTGCGCGGGTAGCCGCGTGACGTCCCGGCCGTCCAGCTCCACCGTGCCGCTCTGGCCGGCGTGCAGCCCCATCACGCAGCGCAGCAGGGTGGACTTCCCGGCGCCGTTGCGCCCGACGAGGGTCACCACCTCCCCGGCGGCGACGTCGAGGCTGACCTCGCGCAGCACCCGCGCCTCCCCGTACCAGGCGGAGAGGTTCTCAATGCGCAGCATCGGCGGCTCCCAGGTAGGCGGTGATCACGCGCTCGTCGGCGCGGACCTGCTCGTACGGGCCCTCGACCAGCACCTTGCCGGCCTGTAGGACGGTGACGGTGTCGGCGAGCCGGCCGACCACGCTCATGTTGTGCTCGACCATGACCACCGTCCGGCCCCGCCGGATCCGGGAGATCAGTTCCACGGTGCGGTCGACGTCCTCCAGCCCCATCCCGGCGGTCGGCTCGTCGAGCAGCAGCACCTTGGGGTCGAGGGCCAGCGCGATGGCGAGTTCGAGGGCCCGCTTGCGCCCGTACGCCAGCGCCTCGGCCGGCGCCTCGGCCAGCTCGGCGAGGCCGACCATGCCCAGCAGCTCCTCGGCGCGGTCGCGGTAGCGGCGCATCAGCTTCGCCGAGCGCCAGAACCGCCAGCCCAGCCCGCTGGGCGACTGCAACGCCAGCTCGACGTGCTCGCGCGCCGACAGCTGCGGGAACAGGCTGGTGATCTGGAAGGACCGGGCCACCCCGAGCCGGGCGACCTGCTCCGGTGGCAGGCCGGTGACGTCCCGGCCGGCCAGCTCGATCCGCCCGCCGGTGGGCCGCAGGAAGCCGGTGAGCAGGTTGAACAGGGTCGTCTTGCCGGCGCCGTTCGGGCCGACCAGGGCGTGCACGCTCTCCGGCGCCACGTCGAGGTCGACGCCGTCGACCGCCCGGAAGCCCCGGAAGTCGCGGGTCAGCCCGCGAGCCGTCAGGACCGCTTGCCCGGCCATCGCCACACCCTCCGCAGGTCCGTCGCGACGGCCGGTCGGTGACAGCGGTCACAGGGCCGTCGCGTGCAGGAAACCTACGGCGGGCCGAAGGAGTCGAACCATGTCGATTCCACACACATTCACCCCGACGGATACGGGTATCGCCGCCATAGGGCGCCCACCCGGGCATCCCTCTCGGCGGCCCCTGGGCGGGATCGGTTGCCGCCAATGGATGCGGACATGTGGCGGCGCCACGGCCGACCGGGCGACCCTGGGCCGCCGGCCCAGGGGCAGGCCCGCGCCACCCCGCGACCCCGGGCGCCTTGCCCAGGGCGGCTACTTTGATCAGCAGCTCAGCAAGCCATCCCCCGCGAAAGGCCCCGCACACATGCCGTCCGGCTTCACCCTGGCGATCGTCGTCGCCGTCGCCGCGATCATCGCCCTCGCCGTCGCACTGTTGAACCCGCGCCCGATGGTCCGGAAGCCCGCCTTCCTGACGGCGGCCGGCGCCCTGGTCGCCACCGTCCTGCTCACGGTCGCGTCCAGCGCCCACTCGGTGCCGATCCGCTCGGTCGGGATCGTCACCAGCTTCGGCAAGCCGACCGGCGAGGTCACCGGCTCAGGGCTGAAGTGGGTCGCGCCGTGGCAGCGGGTCGGCGAGTGGGACGCCGGGCGACAGAAGTACGACCACATCGGCAGCGACAAGTGCGTCCGCGTGCGCACCAGCACCCTCGCCGACGCGTGCGTCGAGGTGCTGGTGGAGTGGCAGGTCCGGCCCGAGAACGCCGCGCAGCAGTTCATGAACTACAAGGGCGACTTCGACAGCTTCCGCGGTCAGCGCGTCGGCGTCCAGCTCGACAGCGCCGTGAACGACGCCTTCTCCTCCTACAACCCGCTGGAGCGGATCGACTCGAAGACCGGCAACCTGAACGTCGACCTCAAGCCGTTCGCCGAGAGCATCAAGACCAACGCCAAGGGCCGGCTGGCCGAGGACGTCGACATCCTGTCGGTCACCATCACCCGGGTCAACCACGACGACAAGACCGAGGGCAACATCAAGGCCTTCCAGGACAAGCTCGCCCAGACCCGCAACCTGGAACAGGACCGCCGCAACGCCGAGATCCAGAAGCAGATCACCGAGACCAACGCCAAGGTGGACAAGGTGACCCGCTGCCTGGAGATCGCCGAGAAGAACGGCAGCTCGCCGGGCCTGTGCATCAACCCGGGCATCATCACCGGCGCCGACCGGTGAGCTGTCCGCCCACGCCGGTCACCCGGCGTGGGCGGCATCAGGCGGTCAGCGCGTCGAGGGCGAGGTCGACGTCGGCGTCCGTGGTGTACAGGTGGAACGAGGCGCGGACCCGCCCGGCGCGCACCGCCGCCCGGACGCCGGCCCGCTCCAGCCGCTCCCGGGCGCCGGGCACCTCGACGGTGACGATCGCGCTGTCCCCGGGCGGCCGGCCCAGGCCGGCGAGGAAGCGGTTGGCCAGCGCCACGTCGTACCGGTGCACCGCCGGCACGCCGATCTCGGCGAGCAGTTCCAGGGCGGGCGCGGCCCCGACCCAGCTGAACCATGCCGGGGAGAGGTCGAACCGGCGGGCGTCGTCGGCCAGCCGCAGCGGCGGGCCGTAGTAGGCGGCGTGCGGGTCCGGGGCGGCGTACCAGCTCGCGGCGTCGGGGCGCAGCCGCTCCCGCAGCTCGGGCGCCAGGTACGCGAAGGCGGCGCCGCGCGGCGCCATCAGCCACTTGTACGCCCCGACCGCGACCACGTCCGCCAGGCTCGCGTCGAACGGCAGCCAGCCGCAGGCCTGCGTCGCGTCCACCGCCACGAGCGCGCCGTGCGCGCGGGCGGCGGCCACGATCGCGTCGTGGTCGGCCACGGCGCCGTCGCCGGACTGGACCAGGCTGAACGCCACCAGGTCGGTGTCGGCGTCGACCGCGTCGGCGAGCCGGGCCAGCGGCACCGTCCGCACCTCGACGCCCCGCTCGGCCTGCACCAGCCAGGGGAAGAGGTTGGAGGTGAACTCCACCTCCGGCACCACCACCGTGGCCCCGGGCGGCAGCGCCGCCGCGACCGGGGCGAGCAGCTGGGAGACGCTGCCGCCGATCGCCACGTCGGCGGCCGGGACCCCGACGATCCGGGCGAAGGCCGCCCGGGCGCGCCCGGCCGCGTCGTTCCAGCCCTCCCAGGAGGTACGCCCCACCCGCCAGTCGGCGAGGGCCTCCTGCAGGGCCGCCCACGCCGGTTCCGGCGGCAGTCCGTAACTGGCGGTGTTCAACCAGCCCGGTTCCGGCTGCCACAGCTTCCGCGCCTGTTCCAGCTCCATGCCGCGACGCTAGGACGGCGGGCGCGGGACGGTCAGCGCCCAATTCGCCACCCGTGGCCCCGCCGGCCGCCGGGACATGGTCCGCCCGCCCCCCGCCGGGGTCGTCCGGCGGGGCGGCGGGGTGATCCGGCGGGACTGCGAGGCGCCGGGATCATCCGGCGGGGCGGCGGGGGCGTCCGGCGGAGCGGCGCGTCGGTCAGGCCCGGGCGCCGGTCAGCTGCGGCAGGGACGCGGGCGGCGTGGCCGGGGCCGGGTCGGCGTGGCCGTGGGCGTCGTCCTCGTCGAGCATGGTCGTCTCGTCGAAGGGGCGGGAACCTGGTCGACAACGCCCTGGAGGCGGTCGCCGACACCGACCCGCCCCGCCGGGTCCGCGTCTTCGTCGGCGCGGACGGCGACGCGGTCGTCGTACGGGTCGGCGACAGCGGGCCGGGGCTGGCGCCGGACCGGGTGGACGACGCGTTCCGCCGCGGGTGGTCGACCAAGAGCACCGGCCGTGGGCTCGGCCTGGCGCTGGTCGGCCAGGTGGTCCAGCGGTACGGCGGCCGCGCCGAGGTCGGCCGCTCGGTCGACGGCGGGACACTGTTCACCGTACGGCTGCCGGTCCCCGCCCCGGTCCGGGCGGTGACGCCGTGACGGACATCCGGGTCCTGGTGGTGGAGGACGAGCCGCTGCTGGCCGAGGCGCACCGCGCGTACACGGAGCGGGTGCCGGGGTTCACGGTCGTCGGGGTCGCGCACACCGCCCGGGACGCGATGACGATGCTGCGGCGGCGGGAGGAGCACCCGGTCGACCTCGTCCTGCTCGACTTCCGGCTGCCCGACCTGCACGGCCTGGAGGTGTGCCGGGCGCTGCGCGCCGCCGGCAGTCCCGTCGACGTGCTGGCTGTGACCTCGGCCCGGGACCTGGCCGTGGTCCGCAGCGCCGTCTCCCTCGGGGTCACCTCCTACCTGCTCAAGCCGTTCACGTTCGCGGCGTTCCGGGACAAGCTCAACCGGTACGCCGAGTACCGCCGCCAGGTCGTCGCCGAGGGCGAGGTGGCCGCCCAGCACGAGGTGGACCGGATGTTCGCCACCCTGCGCGGCCCGGCCACGCAGACCCTGCCGAAGGGTCTGGACCAGCAGACGCTGGGGGCGGTGCTCGGCTCGCTGTCGCGCGAGAGCGGCCGGTCCGCCACGGAGGTGGGGCTGCTCGCCGGCATCTCCCGGGTCACCGCCCGGCGGTACCTGGAGTACCTGGTGACGGTCGAGCGAGCGGTGCGCGCCCCCCGCTACGGGACGCCGGGCCGCCCGGAGATGGAGTACCGGACGGCGTGACCGTCGGGCGGGCCGGCCCGACGCCGCCCCGTACGGAGGCGATGGCGGGCACGGGCCGTGGCCGCGCTGTCAGCTGACGTTGGCCGGGCCGAGGACGCTCTTCAGGTCGCCCATCAGCGCGGTGGTCGGCGCGACCCGGAACAGTCCCATCCGCCACGTCTCGATCTTGCCGCCCCTGCGAAGCTTGACGTGCACCTCGGTGTCGCCGGGGTGCAGCACCAGGGTCTCCTTGAGCCGGTCGGCGAGCGGCGGGGTGAGCTTGTTCGCCGGGATGGTGAGGCTGACGGGCTTGCTGGCCGGGTTGCTGGTGATGTCCGGCATCTGCATGTCCATCGCCATGATGCGGGGGGTGTCGTCGCGGCGGTCCACCCGGCCCTTGACCACGACGATGGCGTCCTCGGCGATGTACTGGCCGATCACCTCGTAGGTGTTGGGGAAGAACAGGGTCTCCACGCCGCCGCCGAGGTCCTCCAGGGTGGCCGAGGCCCAGGCGCGGCCCTGCTTGGTGACCCGGCGTTGCACGCCGGAGAGGATGCCGGCGAGGGTGACCACCGCCCCGTCGGGGACGGTGCCCTCCTCCGAGAGCGTGGCGATGGTGCAGTCGGCCGCCGCGCCGAGGACGTGTTCCAGGCCGAACAGCGGGTGGTCGGAGACGTACAGGCCGAGCATCTCGCGTTCGAAGGCCAGCTTGTCCCGCTTGTCCCACTCGCTGTCGCCGATGGTCGGCATCACCGTCGTGGTGGTGGCCGCCTCGGTGTCGCCGAAGCCTGCGCCGAACAGGTCGTACTGGCCGACGGCCTCCTTGCGCTTGACGTCGGCGTACGCGTCGATGGCGTCGGCGTGCACGGCGAGCAGCCCCTTGCGCGGGTGGCCCATGACGTCGAACGCGCCGGCCTTGATCAACGATTCGATGGTCTTCTTGTTGCAGACCACCGCGTCGACCTTCGACAGGAAGTCGTAGAAGTCGGCGTAGGCGCCCTTCTCCTCCCGGCACCGCATGATCGCGCTGACCACGTTCGCGCCGACGTTGCGGATCGCCGCGAGGCCGAAGCGGATGTCGGCGCCGACCGGGGTGAACGGGCCGGCGGAGGTGTTCACGTCCGGCGGCAGGACCTGGATGCCCATCCGCCGGCACTCCGACAGGTACAGCGCCATCTTGTCCTTGTCGTCGCCGACAGAGGTCAGCAGCGCCGCCATGTACTCGGCCGGGTAGTGCGCCTTCAGGTACGCCGTCCAGTACGACACCAGGCCGTACGCGGCGGAGTGCGCCTTGTTGAACGCGTACCCGGCGAACGGCACGAGGACGTCCCACACGGCCTGGATCGCCTCGTCGGAGTAGCCGCGCTCGCGGCAGCCGTCCCGGAACGGCACGAACTCCTTGTCGAGGATCTCCTTCTTCTTCTTGCCCATCGCCCGGCGCAGCAGGTCGGCCTGGCCGAGGCTGTAGCCGGCGAGGATCTGCGCGGCGCGCTGCACCTGCTCCTGGTAGACGATCAGCCCGTACGTCGGGGCGAGGATCTCCCGCAGCGGCTCCTCCAGCTCCGGGTGGATCGGGGTGATCTCCTGGAGGCCGTTCTTGCGCAGCGCGTAGTTGGTGTGCGAGTCCACACCCATCGGACCCGGCCGGTACAGGGCCAGGACGGCGGAGATGTCCTCGAAGTTGTCCGGCTTCATCAGCCGCAGCAGCGACCGCATCGGCCCGCCGTCGAGCTGGAAAACCCCGAGGGTGTCGCCGCGGGCCAGCAGCTCGTACGCGGCCTTGTCGTCCAGCTCCAGCGCCAGGAGGTCCAGCTCCTTGCCGTGGTTGAGCTGGATGTTCTTGACCGCGTCGTCGATGATCGTCAGGTTGCGCAGGCCGAGGAAGTCCATCTTCAACAGCCCGAGCGACTCGCACGTCGGGTAGTCGAACTGGGTGATGATCACCCCGTCGGAATCCCGGCGCATCAGCGGGATGTGCTCGATGATCGGCTCGGCCGACATGATCACGCCGGCGGCGTGCACGCCGGTCTGCCGGATCAGCCCCTCGATACCCTTGGCGGTGTCGATCACCTTGCGCACGTCCGGGTCCGACTCGTACAGACCCCGGATCTCACCGGCCTCGGCGTAGCGGGGATGCTTCGGGTCGAAGATCCCCGACAGCGGGATGTCCTTGCCCATCACCGCCGGCGGCATCGCCTTCGTGATCCGGTCACCGACCGCGTACGGGTAGCCGAGCACCCGCGCCGAGTCCTTGATCGCGGCCTTCGCCTTGATCGTGCCGAACGTGGCGATCTGCGCGACCTTGTCCTCACCCCACTTGTCGGTGACGTACTTGATCACCTCACCGCGCCGACGCTCGTCGAAGTCGATGTCGACATCCGGCATCGAGACCCGCTCGGGGTTCAGGAACCGCTCGAAGATCAGCCCGTGCGGGATCGGGTCCAGGTCGGTGATGCCCAACGCGTACGCCACCAGGGAGCCGGCCGCCGAGCCACGGCCCGGACCCACCGCGATGCCCTGGCTCTTCGCCCATTGGATGAAGTCGGCGACCACGAGGAAGTACGACGGGAAGCCCATCTGCACGATGACGCCCAACTCGTACTCGGCCTGGACGACGTGCCCCTCCGGGATGCCGTTCGGGAACCGGCGGGCCAGCCCGGCGAACGTCTCCTTACGGAACCACGACTCCTCCGTCTCCCCCTCGGGGATCGGGAACCGCGGCATCAGGTTGTGGAACGCGAACATCCCGGCCGGGTCGACCTTCTCGGCCACCAGCAGCGTGTTGCGGCAGCCCTCAAGCCAGGCGTCGGAGTTGTCGACCGCGCGCATCTCGTCGGCGGACTTGATGTAGTAGCCGTTGCCGTCGAAGCGGAACCGGTTCGGGTCGGCGACGTTCGCCGCGGTCTGCACGCACAGCAGCACGTCGTGCGACTCCGCCTGGGCTTCGTACGTGTAGTGGGAGTCGTTGGTGACCACCGGCGGGATGCCCAGCTTGTGGCCGATCTCGAGCAGCTCGGTACGGACCCGGTGCTCGATGGGGATGCCGTGGTCCATGATCTCCAGGAAGTAGTTGTCCTTCCCGAAGATGTCCTGGTACCTGGCCGCGGCCTTCAGCGCCTCGTCGAACTGGCCCAGCCGCAGCCGGGTCTGCACCTCGCCCGACGGGCAGCCGGTGGTCGCCATCAGCCCGTCCGCGTGCTCGGCGAGGACCTCGGCGTCCATCCGGGGCCACTTGACGAAGAAGCCCTCGGTGTAGGCCCGGCTCGTGAGCTTGAACAGGTTGTGCAGGCCGGACTTGTTCGCCGCCCAGATCGTCATGTGCGTGTAGCCGCCGCTGCCGGAGACGTCGTCGCTCTTCTGCTCCGGCCGTCCCCACCGCACCCGCTGCTTGTGGAAGCGCGACTCCGGCGCCACGTACGCCTCGATGCCGAGGATGGGCTTCACACCCGCGTCCATCGCCTGCTTGTAGAAGTCGTTCGCGCCGTGCATGTTGCCGTGGTCGGTCATCGCCACCGCCGGCATCCCCTGACGGCTCACCTCGGCGAAAAGGTCCTTGAGCCGGGCCGCCCCGTCGAGCATCGAGTACTCGGTGTGCACGTGCAGATGCGCGAACGATTCACCCATGCAAGGCCCCCCCGGGTCGAAATCATGGTCGGCCGGAACCGGCCGGGCACCACCCTACCGAGGTCACCGGGGCGGCTCCACCGGCGCGCCGGGGTGTGGTGCGCCTCGCCGGAGGCGCCGCGCGTCCGGCGCTGCGCTGACCCACACCAGGGCATCGAAGATCCGAACAACTTCGGGGAAACTGTCACCTCGAAGCGCGCACCAGGCGACATCTTCCAGGAAGTTGCGCGCTCTCCCGTCAATCGAGGTCGCCGGGCCGGCTGAGCGCGCGGCGGGGCCGGCGCGTTGCCGCGCGACGGCCCCACCGCGCGGGGTCAGCAGGGGACGCTGTCCCAGCCCTCCGGGAGCCGGGGCACCGGCCAGTCGGGGTCGGGGCACCAGCGCGCCCAGGCCGGGTCCCACCACCGCCGCCCCGCGTCGAGCAGCGCGGCGATCCGGTCGCCCTCCGCCCGGATGGCCTCGGCCCTTCCCGGGTAGCGCCCCTCGACCAGACGCTGGGCGAACATCTCCACGTCCTTGAAGACGTACCGGTCGGCGTCCGCCGCCCACCACAGGTCCAGCTCGTGGTCCAGCGTGTCCACCCCGATCGGGGTACGCCGCACCGGATCCTGGAGGTTGAAGTACCAACCGGCGAACTCCCGCTCGGGGCCGGTCCAGAACACGTCGATCGAGTGCGCCTCGCCGGGCCGGTGCAGCATCAGCTTGCCGTGCCCGTGCCACCGGCGGCGCCCCGCCGTCTGCCACGGGTGCCGCCCGCAGGGGAAACTGCCCCGCTCGGGGAACCCGAACTCCGCGCCGGGCGGCAGGTAGAGCGCGAGCAGGCCGGGCGAGTCCTCGACGCAGATCGTCGGCACGGCGAACCAGATCTCTCCGCGCAACACCTCCCGCCGAACGACCACGTCGCCCGGCGCGAACCGCCGCCCGGCCGCCCCTCTGCCCGTTGCGCCCACCCGTTCCGTCCCGTCATCTCGCCCGGTACCAGAGACCTCCGGCCGCGCCTCGTCGGGGACGTCGAACGCGACGGGATCACCACCGCCCGGATTTCCGCGCGGGCCGGAGGGGCGGCGTGATCTGTGCGAGGATCGCCAACCGTGAGTGCGCCGGACCCAACGTACCTGCACACCCTCGCCGACGAGTGCGTGGACCTGGTGTCCCGGCAGTTCGGCCGACTGCTGGACTGGTCGCCGGAGAGCCTGTCGACCCTCGACGAGGTGTGCGCCGGCCTGCTCGCCGACGGGCCGCTGGCCGACGAGCGCCTCGACCTGTGGTGGCGGCTGGTCGGTGCCTACACCGGTGAAGTCACCGTCCGGGCCTACGGTGGCGAGTGGATCGAGCACGAGAGGTCGCCCGGCGCCCCGGCGGTCTCGGCGCTCGGCGTGACCGGGTTCCCGTTCGGGCTGGCCGCGCGGGTCCTCGACGGGGAACCGGACAAGAGCCTCGCCTCGTTCGTACGCGCCCTGCCGGCCATCGCCGAGCGCGCGAGACGCGACTGACGGCCGACGGGTGGTCCGGTAGTACGGTCGCGCGGCAGCAGACACGGAAACGCCGCCGAGCCGACGCGTGATCGGCTCGACAGCACACCAGGCGATTTCAGCCGACCGCCGCCATGACCCGTCACTGACGTCAGAAGGGATCTGATCACAACTCCCGCTGCGGTGGTCAGCTGATCCGTTCCTGACCCAGTTGCGGCACGAGCCTGGCCGCGGTCTCGAAGTCGGCGTCCTGATGAAGTACCACCAACTTCAGGCGGACGGCGGTGGCGATCACCAGGTGGTCCGCCACTGACAGTCCCTGATGCGCACTCTGGCTGGCCAATTCCTGCCGCACCGCCCGCACGACCTGCCAGGCGTCGTCTGGAACCGGAACCCAGGAGTACAGGTCGCGAAGCCCGCGCTCGACCCGGTCGTACGCTTTGGCATCCGCGATGGTCAGGGTTTCCACGAGCACCGGGTCACAGATGGCGATCAGGCCGCGGGCCGCCAGATCCGACCACCGCGGATCGACCTGACGACGGACCATGCGGACCAGAGCGCTCGTGTCGACCAGGTACTTCACCGGTCAAGCTCATTGAGCCGCTCGAAGTGGAATCCCCCCTCGTCGGCAACCTCCTGAAGGTCGGCCAGGGCCCGCTGCCGACGCTCGCGGCTGGACTCCACGGCCTGCCGGAGGGCCTCCGTCACCGTCTCCTTCTTGGTAGCGGTGCCGAGAGCGGCGGTCGCTTCTGCCAGAAGATCCTCATCGAGATCCAACAGCGTCTTGGCCATGAAATACACCTCCCGGACGATGATATATCCGGGAGGTGTAGATATCCATGGTCAGCCGACGGCCGCCATGATCTCGTCACTGACGTCGAAGTTCGCGTAGACGTTCTGCACGTCGTCGCAGTCCTCCAGGACGTCGATCAGCTTGAAGATCTTGCGCGCGCCGTCCTCGTCCAGCGGCACGTTCACGCTGGGGATGAGGGAGGACTCGGCCGACTCGTACTCGATGCCGGCGTCCTGCAGGGCGGTGCGGACGGCGATCAGGTCGCCCGGCTCGGAGACCACCTCGTACGCCTCGCCGAGGTCGTTGACCTCCTCCGCCCCGGCGTCGAGGACGGCCAGCATCACGTCGTCCTCGGTCGTGTCGCCCTTCGGCACGATCACCACGCCCTTGCGGGAGAACATGTACGACACCGAGCCGGCGTCGGCGAACGAGCCGCCGTTGCGGGTCAGCGCCGTGCGCACCTCGGTGGCGGCGCGGTTGCGGTTGTCGGTCAGGCACTCGATCAGCAGCGCCACGCCGTTCGGGCCGTACCCCTCGTACATGATCGTCTGGTAGTCGGCGCCCCCGGCCTCCAGGCCGGAGCCGCGCTTGACCGCCCGGTCGATGTTGTCGTTGGGGACCGAGTTCTTCTTCGCCTTCTGGATGGCGTCGTAGAGCGTCGGGTTGCCGGCCGGGTCGCCGCCGCCGGTGCGGGCCGCGACCTCGACGTTCTTGATCAGCTTGGCGAACATCTTGCCGCGCTTGGCGTCGATCACGGCCTTCTTGTGCTTGGTGGTCGCCCACTTAGAGTGGCCGGACATCTCCTACCTCCGTCTGTTGATCACGCCTGCGTCGACTGCCCGCGCCAGATCCACCTCTCCACCGGCGAACGCGATGGGCCGGTCGGTCGTTCCGTGGAAGGCCGCGGCGGGCACTGGGCCCTGCCGAACCGCGGCAATCCTACCGAGGCGGCGCGGGTCGGCGTCACACCCGTCACCCGGCACGTCCCGCGCAGGGCGCCCTTCCCGGCACGGAAAGGGCCGCGCCGCCGCTCAGGCGGCGCGGACCACGTCCACGAAGTAGCGGTGCAGCCGCAGGTTGGCGGTCAACTCCGGGTGGAACGAGGTGGCCACGAGGTTGCCCTGCCGGACCGCGACGATCCGCCCGGCGGCCGGGCCCTCGGTCACCTCGCCGAGGATCTCCACCCCGGCGCCGACCCGCTCGACCCACGGCGCCCGGATGAAGACCGCGTGGAAGGGCTCGCCCTCGACCCCGGCGATCGCCACCGGGGCCTCGAACGAGTCGACCTGCCGGCCGAACGCGTTGCGCCGGACGGTCATCTCGATGCCGGCGAAGCCGCGCTGGTCGGGGCGGCCGTCGAGCACCTCGGTGGCCAGCATGATCATGCCGGCGCAGGAGCCGTAGACCGGCATCCCGGCGGCGATGCGCTTGTCGATCGGCTCGCGCATCTCGAAGATGTCGGCCAGCTTGCTGATCGTGGTGGACTCGCCGCCGGGGATGACCAGGCCGTCGACCGCGTCCAGCTCCTCGGGCCGGCGTACCGGGCGGGCGTGGGCGCCCGCGCCGGTCAGGGCCGCGACGTGCTCGCGGACGTCACCCTGGAGCGCGAGCACGCCGATAGCGGGTGCCGTCACGTGTGTCACCTCTCGAAGCTTCCGTTTCCGCTCGATGCCCTGCTACGCGTGCGGGGGCCCCGGCGTCGGCCGGGGGGCCCCGCACTACGTCACCAGCCGCGCTCGGCCAGGCGGTGCGGCTGCGGGATCTCGTCGACGTTGATGCCGACCATCGCCTCGCCGAGGCCGCGGGAGACCTTGGCCAGCACGTCCGGGTCGTCGTGGAAGGTGGTGGCCTTGACGATCGCGGCGGCCCGCTGGGCCGGGTTGCCGGACTTGAAGATGCCGGAGCCGACGAAGACGCCCTCGGCGCCGAGCTGCATCATCATCGCGGCGTCGGCCGGGGTGGCGATGCCGCCGGCGGTGAACAGCACCACGGGCAGCTTGCCGGTCTCGGCGACCTCCTTGACCAGCTCGTACGGCGCCTGCAGCTCCTTGGCCGCGACGAACAGCTCGTCCTCGGGCAGCGACTGCAGGCGGCGGATCTCCTGGCGGATCTTCCGCATGTGCGTCGTCGCGTTGGAGACGTCGCCGGTGCCGGCCTCGCCCTTGGAGCGGATCATGGCCGCGCCCTCGGTGATCCGGCGCAGCGCCTCGCCCAGGTTGGTCGCCCCGCAGACGAAGGGGACGGTGAACGCCCACTTGTCGATGTGGTTGGCGTAGTCGGCGGGGGTGAGCACCTCGGACTCGTCGACGTAGTCGACGCCGAGCGACTGCAGGATCTGCGCCTCGACGAAGTGGCCGATCCGGGCCTTGGCCATCACCGGGATGGAGACGGCGTTGATGATGCCGTCGATCATGTCCGGGTCGCTCATCCGGGAGACGCCGCCCTGGGCGCGGATGTCGGCGGGCACCCGCTCGAGCGCCATCACGGCGACGGCGCCGGCGTCCTCAGCGATCTTGGCCTGCTCGGGGGTGACCACGTCCATGATCACGCCACCCTTGAGCATCTCGGCCATGCCGCGCTTGACGCGGGCGGTGCCGACGACGGGGGTGGCACTGGCGTTCTGGGGGGTGGTTTCGGGCACGGGTTATCGCTCCTCGGCGTACTCGGGGCTGGCTCGTTCGAATGTTACGACGGGGTCAACGCGCCACCGACAGCCAATCAGACCCAAGGTGGCCTGATTTGTGGCGGTCCTCACCCCGGCGGCGGACCTCAGGCCGGCACGTCCGCCGGCAGTTCCAGGGTGGGGTCGTCGATGTCGAAGTAGCGCGGCCACGGGTGGCGGCGCCCCATCCGCAGCAGCCGCACCAGCGGCCTGCCCCGCACCGCGCGGGCGTCCCGGACCAGGTCGGTGTGCACCTGGCGGGCCAGCGCCAGCCGCCGGCTCGCGGCGATCACCGCCGCGCAGTCCGCGTCGGCCGGGTCCAGCGGCACCGCGCGCAGCTGGCGGGTGAGGTCGTTCTCGGCCGCCTCCCGCCCCTCGGGCTCCGCGTCCAGGGCGATGCGGGCAGCCGCGTACAGCTCCACGCCGTAGCGCCGCTCGGCCAGCACCGCGGCGGCCGCCGCCCGGCGCAG
Organism: Micromonospora sp. B11E3; assembly: GCF_039871625.1. Taxonomy (NCBI): domain Bacteria; kingdom Bacillati; phylum Actinomycetota; class Actinomycetes; order Micromonosporales; family Micromonosporaceae; genus Micromonospora; species Micromonospora sp. B11E3. The sequence continues at coordinate 17,406 of NZ_JBDPMC010000032.1, forward strand.
CAGGTGCGCGTCGAGGGCCCGGGCCGCCGACTCCGCCCGGACGCGCAGCCGCTCGACCCGGCCGGCCGTCCAGACCAGGTACGCCACGACCAGCCCGACGACCAGGGTCGCGCCCACCACCCACCACATGCCCGGCATCGTAGTGCCGCCTCCTCCCACCCGGACGGGGCGGCGGTTCCGCGCGGCGCGCCCCGGCGGGGGACGGCCCGGCCCGCGCCGGCGTCGCCCGTCACGGCGGCCCCGGAGGCCCCGGAGGCCCCGGCAGTCACTCCGGTCCGCCCGGCTCCGCCCACTCCTGGTCGATGACCCGCCCGTCGGTCGCCTCGATCGCCGCCGCGTACACCTCCAGCACCCGGCGCGCGACCACGGGCCAGTCGAACTGCGCCACCACTTGGTCGCCGCAGGCGGTCAGCTCGGCCCGCCGCGCGGGGTCGTCGAGCAGGTCGACCAGGGCGTCGCGCAGCGCCGCCGCGTCCCCGGTGGGGAACAGCCGCCCGGCCCGGCCGCCGTCGAGCACGCGGCGGAACGCGTCCAGGTCGCTGGCCACGACCGTGGTGCCGGCCGCCAGCGCCTCGGTGAGGATCATGCCGAAGGACTCGCCGCCGGTGTTCGGGGCGACGTACAGGTGCACGCTGCGCAGCATGCGCGCCTTGTCCTCCTCGGGCACCAGGCCGAGGAAGGTGACCCGGTCGCGCAGGTCGGCGGGGAACTGGTCGAACAGGTCGTCCGGGTCGCCCGGCCCGGCCACCAGCAGCCGCAGCCCCGGGCGGCGGCGGGCCAGCTCGACGAAGGCGTCCCGCAGGATCGGGAAACCTTTGCGGGGCTCGGTGAACCGGCCGAGGAAGCCGACGGAGCCGCCCTCGCCGGGCCCGCACTCCCCCGGCCAGCCGGGCAGCGGCGCCACCCCGGTGAACTTGGCGACCGTCACGCCGTTGGGGATCTCCACCGCGCCGCCGTCCAGGTGCTCGACCTGCACCTTGCGGGCCAGCGCGCTGACGGCGATGCGGGCGGTGATGCGCTCCAGCACGATCTGGAGCGCGCCCTGCGCGGCGGCGAGCACCCGGGACCGGGTGATCGCCGTGTGGAAGGTGGCCACCACCGGGCCCCGGGCCGAGAGCACGGCGAGCATGGACAGGCTCAGCGTCAGCGGCTCGTGCACGTGCAGCACGTCGAAGTCGCCCCGCGTGATCCAGCGCCGCACCCGCGCGGTGGAGACCGGGCCGAACGCGATGCGGGCGACGGAGCCGTTGTACGGCAGCGGCACGGCGCGGCCCGCGGGCACCACGTACGGCGGCAGCGGGGAGTCCTCGTCGGCGGGGGCCAGCACGCTCACCTCGTGCCCGAGCCCGATCAGCGCCTCGGCCAGGTCCGTGACGTGGTTCTGGACCCCGCCCGGCACGTCGAACGAGTACGGGCACACGATGCCGATCCGCACGTCAGAACCGGCCCTCGTCCGCGGGCCGCCGCCGCGCCGCGCTCCTCGTGCCCACCACGCCTCCCCGCCTCAGACCGTTCCGTCGGTGGCCGGGGGCGCGGGGGCGTGCGGGACCCCCACGTCGACCGTGCCGCGCTGGTCCAGCCACATCCGCTGCAACATGTGCCAGTCCTCCGGGTGCCGGGCGATGCCGGCTGCCAGGGCGTCCGCGATCCGCTGGGTCAGCGCCCGGGCCCGCTGGTCGAGCGGCCCCTCGGCGGGGTCGGGCAGGGGCAGCGGCCCCTCCAGGGCGGCGCACGCCGCGTCCGGCTCGTACCACATGTGCGCCACGTAGAGCGGGGCGCCGGTGCGCAGGGCGAGCAGCGCCGGGCCGGGGGGCATCCGGGTCCGCCCGCCGAAGAAGTCGACCTCCACGCCCCGGGCGGAGAGGTCCCGGTCGGCCAGCAGCGGCACCACCGCGCCGGCCCGCAGCCGGTCCAGCAGCACGTCGAACGCGGGCCGGTCGCCGCCGGAGGTGGGCAGGATCTCCATGCCCAGGCTCCGGCGGAAGGCGAGGAACCGCTGGTAGACGCCCTCGGGCTTGAGCCGCTCGGCGACGGTGGTGATCGGCCAGCCGGTGGCCGCCACCCAGGCGCCGGCGGCGTCCCAGTTGCCGGCGTGCGGCAGCGCCACGACGGCGCCCCGGCCGGCGGCGACGTCGGCGGCGAGGTGCTCGACCCCCGCCGGGTCGAGCCGGAACCCGGCGAGTAGCTGCTCCCGGCTCAGCGCGGGCAGCCGGAACGCCTCCATCCAGTACCGGGCGTACGAGCGCAGGCCACGCCGGACCAGGTCGTCCAGCTCCGCCTCGGGCAGCTCGGGGCCGACCACCCGGCGCAGGTTGGCGCGCAGTCGGGCCGTACCCGAGCCGCCGGAGCGGTACGCCCGGTCGGCGCCCGCCCGGAACGCCGCGGCGGCCACGGGCCGGGGCAGCGCGCGGACCAGCCGCCAGCCGGCGACGTAGCCGAGCTCGGTGAGGTTCACCCCGCTCGCCCGCTCGGGGTGACCTCGCGTGCCTGTCGGTACACGTGCAGCATCCGCTGCCCCACGGTGAAGATCGAGACGGCGGCCAGCAGCCAGAGCGCGATCTGCAGGGCGTACGGGACGCCGAGGCCGGTGAGCAGCCCGCCGACGCCGACGATGAGCAGCCGCTCGGTGCGCTCGGCGATGCCCACGTTGCAGGTCATCCCGAGCCCCTCGGCGCGGGCCTTGACGTAGGAGACCAGGCCGCCGGCGGCGAGGCAGAGCAGCGCGGCGGCGACGCCGGCGTGGTCTCCCTCGGTGGCCAGCCAGTACGCGACCGCGCCGAAGACGGCGCTGTCGGCGATCCGGTCCATGCTCGAGTCGAGGAACGCCCCGAACCGCGTCGACCCGCCGCTCATCCGGGCCATCGTCCCGTCGAGCAGGTCGGTGAGCGCGAAGACCGTCACGACGAGGGCGCCGGCGACCAGGTGCCCGCGGGCGCCGAGGCCGAGCGCCCCGACGAGCACCCCGAGGGTGCCCGTCACGGTGACCGCGTTGGGGGACACGCCCGCGCGGAGCAGGCCGCGCGCGATCGGCTCGACGACGCGGGTCATCCCCGCGCGGGCCGACACTTGGAAGATCTTCGCCATGGCGGTCCCACGATAACGGCCGGCCGCCGACGGCGGTACGCCACGGTCGTCGCGCCGCCCGAAGTCTTGTGCGCGCTGCGTTACGGGTGTGAGATCGAGCGTGGGGGTGATGCAGGTCACCCGTCCGCCCGTCCCGTACCCGCTGTGCAGCAGATCACCGGAGGATATCGCCGCGGAACCCGCCCCGGGCCGCTCCCCCGTCGCGCGCGGCGGTCGCCACCAACCACCGGCTGAGGGAGGTGCGCCCCATGGCGCAGAAGAGTCAGGAGAAGGGTGTCACCGGCGGCGCGCCGGTGGTGACCGAGCCCGGCAGGGTTCGCAACGTGGTGCTCGTCGGGCACTCCGGTGCGGGCAAGACGACCCTGGTGGAGGCGCTGCTCACGGCGAGCGGCACCATCGGCCGGGCCGGCACGGTCACCGACGGCACCACGGTCTGCGACCACGACCCGGCGGCCGTCCGCCAGCAGCGGTCGGTGAGCCTGGCCTGCGCCCCGCTGCTGCACCGGGACGTGAAGATCAACCTGCTGGACACCCCGGGCTACGCCGACTTCGTCGGCGAGCTGCGCGCCGGCCTGCGGGCCGCCGACGCCGCGCTCTTCGTGGTCTCCGCGGCGGGCGGGATGGACGCCGCCACCGTCGCGCTCTGGGAGGAGTGCGCCGCGGTGGACATGCCCCGGGCGGTCGCGGTGACCCGGCTGGACCACCCGCGCGCCGACTTCGACGAGACCGTGGCGCTGTGCCAGCGGGTCTTCGGCGACAACGTGCTGCCGCTGTACCTGCCGATGCTGGACGACTCCGGCGAGTCCGTGGTCGGCCTGCTCGGCCTGGTCACCCGCCGGGTCTTCGACTACACCGCCGGCCTGCCGGCACAGGTCCGCGAGCCGGACCCGGAGCACCTGCCGGCCATCGCCGAGGCCCGCGACGAGCTGATCGAGGGGATCATCGCCGAGAGCGAGGACGAGTCCCTGATGGACCGCTACCTCGCCGGGGAGGAGCTCGACACCGAGGTGCTGATCGCCGACCTGGAGAAGGCGGTCGCCCGGGGGCACTTCTACCCGGTCGTGCCGGTCTCCGTCGACACCGGGGTGGGCCTGGACGCGCTGCTGGACGGCCTGGTCTCCGCGTTCCCGTCGCCGCCGGAGCACGAGCTGCCCGCCGTCGCCGGGCTGGACGGCTCGCCCCGGCCGCCGCTGACCTGCGACCCGGACGGCCCCCTCGTGGCCGAGGTGGTCAAGACGACGGTCGACCGGCACGTCGGGCGGGTCTCGCTGGTTCGGGTCTTCTCCGGCACGCTGCGCCCGGAGCTGACCGTGCACGTCGCCGGGCACGGCATGGCCGAGCGCGGGCACCCCGACCACGACGCCGACGAGCGGGTCGGGCACCTCTACAGCCCGCTCGGGGCGGCCCTGCGCGAGGTGCCCCTGTGCGTGGCCGGCGACATCTGCGCGATCACCAAGTCGGGCAGCGCGGAGACGGGTGACACGATCTCCGCCAAGGACGACCCGCTGCTGGTGGCGCCGTGGGACATGCCCGAACCGCTGCTGCCGGTGGCGGTCGTCGCCCGCAGCCGGGCCGACGAGGACGCCCTCGCCCGCAACCTGGCCCGGCTGGTGGCGGGCGACCCGACGCTGCGGCTGGAGCGCAACCCGGAGACCCACCAGCTCGTCCTGTGGACGATGGGCGAGGCGCACGCGGACGTGGTGCTCGACCGGCTGCGCGGCGGCGGCGTCGAGCTGGACACCGAGCCGGTGCGGGTGGCGTTCCGGGAGACCCTGACCGCGCCCGCGAAGGGGCACGGCCGGCACGTCAAGCAGTCCGGCGGCCACGGCCAGTACGCGATCTGCGACATCGAGGTGGAGCCGCTGCCCACCGGCGGCGGCTTCGAGTTCGTCGACCGGGTGGTGGGCGGCGCGGTGCCGCACAACTACATCCCGTCGGTCGAGAAGGGCGTGCGGACCCAGATGGAGCGCGGCCTCGTCGCCGGCCACCCGGTGGTGGACCTGCGGGTGACCCTGTTCGACGGCAAGGCGCACAGCGTGGACTCGTCCGACGCCGCGTTCCAGACCGCCGGGGCGCTGGCGCTGCGCGACGCCGCCGAGCGGGGTCAGCCGACCCTGCTGGAGCCGGTCGACGAGGTGGCCGTCCGGGTGCCCGACTCCGCCGTCGGCGCGGTCATGGGCGACCTGTCCGGCCGGCGCGGCCGGGTGCTCGGCACCGAGCCCGACCCGGAGGCGGACGGCCGCACCCTGGTCCGCGCCGAGGTGCCCGCCACCGAGCTGCTCCGGTACGCCATCGAGCTGCGCTCGCTGACGTCGGGGAGCGGCACGTTCCGCCGCGCCTTCGCCCGCTACGAGCCGATGCCGACCCACCTCGCCGAGCAGGTCCGCAAGGAGCACAACGGCGCTTCCTGACCCCACGCGACGTCGATCATGGACTTGTGGTGGGCACTATTTTGCAGTTGGCCCGTTTTGTCAGGCACCACAAGTCCATGATCGGCGCGGCTCAGGGGGGCGGCATGATCGGCGGCATGCGACGGCTCGGGGTGGACATCGGCGGCGTCGTCATCGAGGCGGTCGACGAGGGCGCGGACACCTCCTTCTTCGGCGGAAACTACCTGCGCACGCCACAGGTGGACGGGGCCTTCGAGGCGCTGGCCACCCTGGTCGGCGAGGTGTTCGGCCCCGAGGCGTACGTGGTGTCAAAGTGCGGTGAGCGGACCGAGCGGCGTACCCGGGAGTGGCTGGCCCACCACCGTTTCCACGAGCGCACCGGGATCACGCCGGACCGCCTGCACTTCTGCCGTACCCGGCCGGAGAAGGCGCCGATCGCCCGGCGGCTGGAGCTGACCGACTTCGTCGACGACCGGCTGGAGGTACTGGGCTACCTCGGCTCGGTGCCCAACCGCTACCTGTTCCGCCCGCGCCCGCGGGAGGTGGCCGCGCACGCGCCGCACCTGGGCGCGGTGCGCCGGGTGGAGAGCTGGCCGGAGTTGGTGGCGACGATCCTCGCGCCCTGACGCCGCCCCGCTCCGGCCGGCCCCACGCGCCGGTGCGCCCGGCACACCCCGCCGATCTTGCACTTTCGGCCCTGGCAAAAGCCGCATAGCGGCCATTCGAGGGGCCGAAGGTGCAAGATCGCGCACGGGAGGAGGACGCGCGGGAGCGCGCGGGAGCGTGAGAGCGCGCGGGAGCGTGAGAGCGCGCGGGAGCGTGAGAGCGCGCGGGGGGGGTCAGCTGGGCCAGGCGCGGACGAACAGGTCGCGGGTGTCGGCGAGCAGCTGCGGCAGGACCTTCGTCCGCCCGATGACGGGCATGAAGTTGGCGTCCCCGCCCCAGCGGGGCACCACGTGCTGGTGCAGGTGCGCGGCGATCCCGGCGCCGGCCACGCCGCCCTGGTTCATCCCGAGGTTGAACCCGTGCGCGTTGCTGACCTTGCGCACCACCCGCATCGCGGTCTGGGTGAACACGGCCAGCTCGGCGGTCTCCGGCTCGTCCAGGTCGGTGTAGTCGGCGACGTGCCGGTACGGGCAGACCAGCAGGTGACCCGGGTTGTACGGGTAGAGGTTCAGCACCGCGAAGACGTGCCGCCCCCGCGCCACGACCAGGCTCTCCTTTGGCGCCAACTGCGGCGCGCGGCAGAACGGGCAGCCGGTCGGCTTCTCGTAGCCCTCCGCGGGGCGGTCCTCGCCGGAGATGTACGTCATCCGGTGCGGTGTCCAGAGCCGCTCCAGGCCGTCGGCCATCCCGCCACCGTCCGCGTGCCGCTCCGCCCCAGTCACAGACGCGATCCTACGGACCGTCCCGCCGTCCTGCGAGCGTCGCTTGTCGCTGCAAATTTCCGCCACTCGTTGCGCAACTTATTGACGAATCCACGCCCAGCCATGAAACTCCCAGACATTGAAACACTTGCATTCAATGATGGAGGACCCGTGATTCGACGAATCGGCAAGATCCTCGCGGCCCTCGCGCTGACCGCCGCCAGCACGGTGATCGGCGTCACCGCCACCGCCGGGGCCGCCCACGCCGACGGCTGCTACACCTGGGGACGCACCCTGTCGGAGGGGATGTCCGGAGAAGACGTCCGCCAGCTCCAGATCCGCGTCTCCGGCTACCCCGGCTACGCCTCGCGGATCGCCCTCGACGGCGCGTTCGGCCCGGCGACCCGGTCCGCAGTGATCCGCTTCCAGCAGGCGTACGGCCTGGCCGCCGACGGCGTCGCGGGGCCGAACACGTTCAACCAGCTCTACGCCCTCCAGGACGACGACTGCACCCCGGTCAACTTCAGCTACGCCGAGTGGAACCGGTGCAACAGCGACTGGTCGGGCGGCGCGGTCTCGGCGAGCACCGCGAAGTTCAACGCGCTGGTCTCGATGTGGAAGCTCCAGGCCATGCGGAGGGCCCTCGGCAGCGTTCCGCTCTACATCAGCAGCGGGTTCCGCAGCTACGCCTGCAACAGCGCGGTCGGCGGGGCGGCCGGCAGCCGGCACCTCTACGGCGACGGGGTGGACCTGACCGGTTCGCCCACGCTCTGCCGGATGGCCCAGCAGGCCCGTTACCACGGCTTCACCAACATCCTCGGCCCCGGCTACCCGGGCCACAACGACCACACCCACCTGGGCAACTCGGCCAGCCAGTCCTGGTCGGCCCCGAACTGCGGGATCTGATTGCCGGACGACGAAGGCCCCCGCCGCGGCGGGGGCCTTCCCTGCGTCCCGACTCAGGCGGCCGACGGGCCGGAGTTGCTGCGCGAGTTGATCACGTCGAGGACGTGGGCGACCGCCTCGCCGACTGGCACCCCGTTGCGCTGGGAGCCGTCCCGGTAGCGGAAGGAGACCGTGCCGGCGGCCACGTCGTCGTCGCCGGCGATCACCATGAACGGGATCTTCTGCTGCTGGGCGGTGCGGATCTTCTTCTGCATCCGCTCGTCGCCCGCGTCGACCTGGGCCCGGACGCCCTCGGCGCGCAGCGCCGCCACGAACCCGCGCAGGTAGTCGGTGTGGTCCTCGCGGATCGGGATGCCGACCACCTGCACCGGAGCCAGCCAGGCCGGGAACGCGCCCGCGTAGTGCTCGGTGAGCACGCCGAAGAACCGCTCGATCGAACCGAACAGCGCCCGGTGGATCATGACCGGCCGCTGCCGGCTACCGTCGGCGGCCTGGTACTCCAGCCCGAACCGCTCCGGCTGGTTGAAGTCGACCTGGATCGTCGACATCTGCCAGGTCCGGCCGATCGCGTCCCGGGCCTGCACCGAGATCTTCGGGCCGTAGAAGGCCGCCCCGCCCGGGTCGGGCACCAGGTCCAGCCCGGACTCCTCGGCCGCGGTGCGCAGCGCCTCGGTCGCCTCGGCCCAGTCGGCGTCGCTGCCGATGAACTTCGGCGAGTCGTCGCGGGTCGACAGCTCCAGGTAGAAGTCGTCCAGGCCGTAGTCGCGCAGCAGGTCCAGCACGAAGGTGAGCAGGGTCGACAGCTCGCCCGCCATCTGCTCCCGGGTGCAGTAGATGTGCGAGTCGTCCTGGGTCAACCCGCGCACCCGGGTCAGGCCGTGCACCACGCCGGACTTCTCGTACCGGTAGACCGTGCCGAACTCGAACAGCCGCAGCGGCAGCTCCCGGTAGGACCGCCCGCGCGCCCTGAAGATCAGGTTGTGCATCGGGCAGTTCATCGCCTTGAGGTAGTAGTCCGCCCCCTCGAACTGCATCGGGGGGAACATCGTGTCGGCGTAGTAGGGCAGGTGGCCGGAGGTCTCGAACAGCTGCGCCTTGGTGATGTGCGGGGTGTTGACGAACTCGTACCCCGCCGCCTCGTGCCGGCGGCGCGAGTAGTTCTCCAGCTCCCGGCGGATGATGCCGCCCTTCGGGTGGAAGACCGCGAGGCCGGAGCCGACCTCGTCGGGGAAGCTGAACAGGTCCAGGTCCGCGCCGAGCTTGCGGTGGTCGCGCCGGGCGGCCTCCTCCAACAGCTTCAGGTACGCCTTCAGCTCGTCCCGCGTCGGCCAGGCCGTGCCGTACACCCGCTGGAGCTGCGGGTTCTTCTCCGACCCCCGCCAGTACGCGGCGGCCGAGCGCATCAGCTTGAACGCGCCGATCAGTCGGGTGTTCGGCAGGTGCGGGCCCCGGCACAGGTCCGACCAGCAGACCTTGTCCTCGCTCGAGGCGAGGTTGTCGTAGATGGTCAGCTCGCCCCCGCCGACCTCCATCACCTGCGAGGAGTCCAGCCCCTCGCCCTTGACCTCGATCAGCTCCAGCTTGAACGGCTCGTTGGCCAGCTCGCCCCGGGCCTCGTCCAGGCTGTTGAACCGTCGCCGCCGGAACCGCTGCCCCGACTTGACGATCTCCTGCATCCGCTTCTCGAGCTTGGCCAGGTCGTCGGGCTGGAACGGCTTGTCGACGGCGAAGTCGTAGTAGAAACCGTTCTCGATGGGCGGGCCGATGCCGAGCTTCGCCTCGGGGAAGACGTCCTGCACCGCCTGGGCCAGCACGTGCGCGGTCGAGTGGCGCAGCACGTTCAGCCCGTCCGGGGTGTCGATGCCGACGGGCTCGACCGTGGTGTCCTCGGCCGGCGTCCAGTCCAGGTCGCGGAGCTGACCCTGCGGGTCGCGGACCACGACGACCGCCTTCGGGCCACTGGTGGGCAGCCCGGCCGCGGCCACCGCGTCGGCCGCCGTCGTCCCGGCGGCGACGACGACGGGGTCGGCCACGACGGGGGTACGGGGTGCGGACACGGTGACTCCTCCAGCAGACGACGGACGCGGCCGAGCGACCGCCCTGCTGATGCTATAGGGCGGGGCAGGGCGACTTCTTGTCGCATTCGGTAGAGGAAGGACACGTCGTCGGTACGCGCCGCCGCGCCGGGCGACGCGGCGGCGCGTACCGTGCGCCGGTGCGCAGGGTGCTGGTGAGCGGATGTCTGGGCGGCCGGCCGGTCCGGTTCGACGCGAGCGGGGCGGCACCAGCCGGGTGCACGACGGGTCGTTCACCGGCCGCACCGTCCCCGGGCGCGGACTGGCCGCGGAACTGCTGGTCCGCGCCGGCATCCCCGTGTTCCACCAGGGCCAACTCCCGCAGGCCGCCGCCCTGCTCGACCGGCTCGACCGGCTCGACCGGCTCGACCGGCAACCGTCCGGCTGAGCGCGGCCGGGGCCCGGCCCTTGATCGACTCCATGTCGGCGACATGGCGCCATCCGACCCGCGTGCACCCCGCCATGGCGCCGACATGGGCGTGATCCGGCCCCGCGCCCCGCGCCCCGGCCCCGCGCCCCGGCAAAGCGGGCGGTCAGCCGGCCCAGTCGGGCAGCGGCTCCCGGGCGGCTAGCCAGTCGGCGGGCACCCCGCCGGGCGTGCCGACGCCGGTGCGGGCGGCGACGATCGCCCCCACGATGGCGGCGGTGGTGTCCACGTCCCCGCCCGCCGCCACGCAGGCGCGGATCGCCGCCGGGTAGTCGTCGAGGTGGGTGGCGGCCACCCAGAGCGTGAACGGGACCGTGTCCTGCGCGGTGACCCGGGAGCCGGTGCCGAGCGCGTCGGCGGCCACCGCCGCCGGGTGGCCCAGCAGGGCGGCGGCCCGGCGTACCCCCCGGTGCACCTCGCCGCTGGGGTCGAGGGCGGCGGCCACCGCGGCGAGCAGGCGCGACGGCGACGGGTGGTCCCCGTCGAGGCGGGCGCGCGCGGCCAGGGCGGCGGCCACCGCCACCGCCACCGCCCCGGCGATCCCCTCGGGGTGGGCGTGGGTGACCTCGGCGGAAGCCCGGGCCTGGGCCGCCGCGCGCCGGGTGGAGTCGGCGAACCAGGCCCCGAGCGGGCCGACCCGCATCGCCGCCCCGTTGCCGCACGAGCCCTGCCCGTCGAACGCGGACACGGCGGCGGCCGGCCACGGGGTGCCCGTTCGAATCAGCCGCAGGATGGTCACGGCACCGGGGCCGTAGCCCCGGTAGGGCTCGCAGCGCTCGGCGAAGGCGAGCGCCAGCCGGTCCCGGTCGATCGTTCCGGCTGCGGCCAACTCGACCACCACCGAGCACGCCATCTCGGTGTCGTCGGTCCACTGCCAGGGCGGCGGCGGCAGCCGGCCGGCCGCGAGGTCGGCGGGCGCCCGCCCCGGGACGAAGAACTGGGAGCCCAGGGCGTCGCCGACGGAGAGGCCGGCGAGACTGTCCCGGGCGAGCGCCAGGCGGGTGTCCGCGAAGAGCGTGAACGACATGGTCGTACCAGCTTGCCCGGTTCGCCCGTACGCCGCAACGCGATCAACTTGCCACGCCGAGTACCGTGCTGACGTGGCCACCGTGCTCCTGGTCGAAGACGATCACGTCGTACGCGGCGCGATGCTGCGGTCCCTCGCCGACCGGGGGCACGCCGTGCACGCCGTGGGCACGGCGCTGGACGCGCTGCGCCGGGTGGCCGCGGAGACCCCCGATCTGGTGGTGCTGGACCTGGGCCTGCCCGACCTGGACGGCTCCGACGCGCTGCGCATGCTGCGCGGCATCACCGACATCCCGATCATCATCGCCACGGCCCGTGACGACGAGCAGTCGGTGGTCCGGCTGCTGCGGGCGGGCGCGGACGACTACATGGTCAAGCCGTTCACCGGCGCGCACCTGGACGCCCGGATCACCACGGTGCTGCGCCGGGTGGGCCGGGCCAGCCGGACGGTGCAGCCGGCCGTGCACACCGTCAGCGGCCTGCGGGTCGACGTCGGCGAGCGCAGCGCGACGCTGGACGGGGTGCCGCTCGCGCTGACCCGGAAGGAATTCGACCTGCTGGCGTATCTCGCCGCGCGACCCGGGCGGGTAGTGTCCCGCCGGGAACTCTTGGAGGAGGTATGGCGGCAGCCGTCGGTCGGCGAGGACCAGACCATCGACGTTCACCTGTACTGGCTGCGCCGCAAGATGGGCGAGTCCGCGGCGAGGCCGCGCTACCTGCGCACCGTGCGGGGGGTGGGATTCCGGTTGGTGGCCCCGGACTGAGGGCGACGCTGGCCTGGCTCACCGCCGGCGTGTGCGCCCTCGCCGCGGCGGCCTTCCTCGTCCCGCTCGGGATCACCCTGGGCGACGGCTCCCGGGATGCCGCCCTCGCCGACGCCGCCCGACGCGCCGCGCTGGTCACCGGGGCGCTCGCGGTGAGCACCGAGCCGGCCGCCGTACGGCGCGCGGTGGAGGCCAGCGGCGACGACCCGGCCACCCGGGCGGTGGTGCACGGCCTGGGCGGGGACGCCCCGGCCGGGCGGGCCGACGCGGCGGCGCTGGCCCGGGCCGCCGCCGAGCGCCGGTCCGTGGTCACCGACACCCCCGGCGGAGTGCTGCGGCTCGACCCGGTGGTGCTCGGGGACACGGTGGCCGTGGTCGAGGTGTTCGTCCCGGACTCCGCGCTCGACGCCGGGGCGGGCAGCCGCTGGCCGCTGCTGGGCGCGGTGGCGGCGGCGCTGGTCGGGGCCGCCGTGCTGGTGGTGGACCGGGTGGCCGCGCGGACCGTCGACTCGGCCCGGGGCCTGGTGCGCGCCGCGGCCGCCGTGGGCGAGGGCGACCTCGGGGTACGCGTGGAGCCCAGCGGCCCGCGCGAGCTGGCCGAGGCCGGTCACGCGTTCAACCGGATGGCGCAGCGGCTGGTGGCGGCCCGCACGGACGAGCGGGAACTCGTCGCCGACCTGTCGCACCGGCTGCGTACCCCGCTGACCGTGCTGCGCCTGGACGCCGAGGGGCTGGACTCCGACGACACCAGCGTGGGCTCGTTCAGCGAGGCGGAGCTGGACCGGCGGCGGACGATCCGGCGCATCCGGCAGGCGATCGTCACCCTGGAGGGCGAGATCGACGTGCTGATCAAGACGACCCGCAAGGCGGTCGCGCACGAGACCGGGCCGGCGACGTGCGACGTCAGCGAGGTGGTCCGCGACCGGATGGTGTTCTGGGCGGCCCTCGCCGGCGACCAGCACCGGCCGCACCGGGTGATCGGTGCGCAGCTGCGCACCCCGGCGCCGGTGCCCCGGGCAGAGTTGGCCGCCGCGCTCGACGCGGTGATCGGCAACGTGTTCCGCTACACCCCCCAGGGCACCGCGTTCGAGGTCGCGGTCTCCCGGCGGGACGGGTACGTGGCGATCCGGGTCGACGACGCGGGGCCGGGCATCGCCAACCCGGACCGGGCGCTGCGCCGCGGCGCCAGCGACCAGGGGTCGACGGGGCTGGGCCTGGACATCGCCAAGCGCGTGGCGGTGCAGGCCAGCGGGTCGGTGAGCATCGACCGGGCCCAGCTCGGTGGCGCCAGCGTGGTGATGCTGCTGGCCGACCCGGACGCTGCCCCGCGGCAGGTCAACCGGTTCGGCCTGGTCGGCCGGATGGCCCGGGAGGCGCGCGAGCAGAAGACCACGGGCCGCCGCTGGCCCCGGCAGCGTCCCGCCGGGGACTGACCGGCCCACGGCGCCGGGCCGGGGCCCGCCCCGGCGGTCGCGCGGTTGTGCGCAGACGCAAGTCTTCCTTAGGTCTGCATTAACCACCGCCTCGTGCCGGGGCCGGGCTGGCAGGATCCGGTGCAGAACCATCAGCACCACCGGCCACTGCCCCGGGCCCTCCCCCTGGCCGGTGGAGCCGTGCGCGCGGCGGGAGCCCGATCCCCCCACAATCGTCTCCCGCCGCGCGCGCCGCCTCCGTTCAGCCTGCCGCCGCCAGGTACGCGTCGATCTCGGCGGCGATCCGCTCCTGCTCCGCCGGCTCCAGGAACGACGCGGTCACCGCGTCCCGGGCCAGCGCCGCCACCCCGTCCGGGCCGCGGTCGAGCAGCCGGGCGGCCACCGCGTACTCGTCGTTGAGGGTGGTGCCGAACATCGGCGGGTCGTCGGAGTTGACGGTGACCAGCACGCCCGCCTCGACGAGGCGGGGCAGCGGGTGCTCGTCGAGCGAGGCGACCGCCCGGGTGCGCACGTTGGAGGTGGGGCAGACCTCCAGGGCGATCCGCCGCTCGGCGAGGTAGGCGAGCAGCTCCGGATCGGCGGCGGCGGAGATGCCGTGGCCGATCCGCTCCGCGCCGAGGTCGCGCAGCGCGTCCCAGACGGTCTGCGGGCCGGTGGTCTCGCCGGCGTGCGGCGCCGAGCGCAGCCCGGCCGCCCGGGCCCGGTCGAAGTACGGCTTGAACTGCGGCCGGGGCACGCCGATCTCGGGGCCGCCGAGGCCGAAGCTGACCAGCCCGTCGGGGCGGTCCTCCAGGCAGATCCGCAGCGTCTCCTCGGCGGCCGGCAGCCCTGCCTCGCCGGGGATGTCGAAGCACCAGCGCAGGGCGATGCCGAAGTCGGCCTCGGCGCGCTTGCGGGCGTCCTCGATGGCCTCGCAGAACGCCGGGGACGGGATGCCGCGGTGCACGTGCGAGTACGGCGTGACGGTCAGCTCGGCGTACCGGACCTGCTGGCGGGCCAGCTCGCGGGCCACCTCGTGGGTGAGGATCCAGACGTCCTCCGGGTCGCGGATCAGGTCCACGACGCTCAGGTAGACCTCGATGAAGTGGGCGAAGTCGCGGAAGGCGAAGTAGTCGGCGAGCTTGTCCGGGTCCGCCGGCACCGGGCTGCGCCCCTCGTGCCGGGCGGCCAGCTCGGCCACGATCCGGGGCGAGGCGGAGCCGACGTGGTGCACGTGCAGCTCCACCTTGGGCAGTCCGGCGATGAAGGTGGACAGGTCGGTCACGAGTTCTCCTCTGCGCGGGCGCCCGTGCGGGCGACGACGAAGACCCGCCGGAACGGGAAGTACACCCGACCGCCCCGGACCGGGTACGCCGCGGCGAGGCGTACGCCCAACTCGGCGCGGAAGTCGGCCCAGCGCGCCCGGTCGAGGGCGGCCCGGACGGGGCGCAGCGCGGTGCCCTCCATCCAGGACAGCACCGGGTGGTCCGCGTCGGCGGGGGCCGGCAGCAGGTGCACGTACGTAGTCTCCCAGGCGTCGACCGCGCAGCCGGCACCGGCCAGCAGCGCGGCGTAGCCGACCGCGTCGTCGACCGGGGCCTCGCGCAGCAGCGGCGTCAGCTCGGCAGCCCACGGGCCGTCCCCGGCCACCTCGCGCAGGGCCCGGTGCGAGGGGGCGGCGAAGTTCCCCGGCACCTGGACGGCCAGGCACGCGCCGGCGGGCAGCTCGGCGGCCCACCGGGTCAGCAGCTCCCGGTGGCCCGGCACCCACTGCAGCACCGCGTTGCTGACCAGCACGTCGACGTCCGGCGCGGGCCGCCAGTCGCGGACGTCGCCGACGGCGAACCGGACCGGGGCGCCCAGGGCGGCGGCCCGCTCGACCATCTCCGGTGAGGAGTCGAGCCCGGCGATCCGGCTGGCCGGCCAGCGCGCGGCGAGGGTCGCGGTCAGGGTGCCCGGCCCGCAGCCGAGGTCCACCACCGCCCGGGGTCGCTCGACCGGGATCCGCGCCACCAGGTCGTGGAAGGGCCGCGACCGTTCGTCGCCGTAGCGCAGGTACGTCGCCGGGTCCCACATGGTCAACCTCCAAGCCACCACGGCGGGCGCCGCAGAAAACCGTACGTTCGTCTTGCAACACCGTACGGCCGACGGCCGCGCCGGACAAGCGGGTCACTAGGCTTCCGGGCATGGAGCGGCGCGACCAGCCCCGGCATCCGGCGGCGACCCCGCCGGCGACGGTGCTCGCGCGCCCGGGCGACGCGGCGCATGCTGGACCGGGCGGCCGGGCCCGGGCCGCGGGCGCAGGAGGAACACGATGAAGGAATGGCTCCCGCTCACCCTCGGCCTGCTCGCCGTGGTCGTCGGCGCCGTCTGGACGGTGCAGGGTCTGGGCTACGTGGCCGGCAGCCTGATGACCGACCACCGGATCTGGGTCCTCATCGGCCCGTTGGTGATCCTGGTCGGACTGGTCGCCATCTGGCGCGGCCTACGCGCCCGGCGCCACCGTTCCTGACCACCTGCCGGCGATCGGCGATCCGGCGGCGACCGACGATCCGGCGACGGACCCGCCCGGCCGGCGCGGGCCGCATCGCCCGGCCCGGCGCGGGCCGACCCGGACGGCCGCCGGCTGGCCGATCCGCACGGCCGGCACCGGCCGCCGGCGCCGTGTCGCGAAATGCGGAAAGCCCCGCATCCCGGAGGGACGCGGGGCTTCACTTCGATCCGGATGGATCGCCCCCTCGGCCGACGCCGCCGGCCGGGACTGGCTCAGAGCGGGCGAACCTGCTCAGCCTGCGGGCCCTTCTGACCCTGGGCGATCTCGAACTCCACCCGCTGGTTCTCCTCCAGCGTGCGGTAGCCGCTGGTCTGGATGGCCGAGAAGTGGACGAACACGTCAGCACCCCCGCCGTCGACGGTGATGAAGCCGAAGCCCTTGTCTGCGTTGAACCACTTCACGGTTCCCTGCGCCATGTGTATCTCCTTCTAAAACTGGCGGCCGAGCACGCCGTGCGGCCGATTGGCCGTTTTCGAGCAGCGGCGCCTGAGGCGGCCCCCTCGTGAAGGAGACTTCTCTCAACCCACGCCATCTCTCAACAGCGTGGAACAGCAAACCACGTAGCGAAAACTCTGCACAGCCTACCTGACGAAATTCTCCGACATGTGACCTGACGGACGCCGGAATTCCGCTGGGTGGGCCGATCCCACCATGCGAAAGGCCCTTACCCGGCCGTAGCCGATCAGGGCCCCACACGCGAATTTCCGCGGGTCGGCCGGCCAGGGCCGACAGCTTCCCGCCGGGTCAGTCGGGCCAGCGGCCGGTCAGCTTCCGGACACCGACGGCTCCGCCCCGGTCCACGGCCGCCCGCACCACCGCGAAGATGGCGCCCTGCAGCGCCGCGGCGGCCAGGATCTCGCCCCAGCCACGGTCCTCGTCGGTCGCGCTCGGCGCCTCGCCGTCCCCGGCGGTCACCTTCCACACCTGCCGGAAGATCACGCCCGCCACGGCGCCGGCGGCCAGCCCGAGCACCACCCCGACCGGCTTGTACGCGACCTTGCCGATGGCCTTGCTCACCTGCGCCTCCCCCGGACGACCAACAGCACGATCATGGTAGCCACCGCGCCGGCCGCGAGTGCCGCCCACGGCGCGGACCCGCCCCACAGGTTCGCCTTCCCGTGGCGCGCCTGGGCGCGGACGGACTCGGCCCGCTGCGCCGCCTGACCGCGCACCCGGGCCAGGGTCTGCGCCGCCTGCCCCCGCATCCGCGCCTTCGCCTGCTCCGTCGAACTCCGCAACCGGGCCTTGACGTCGGCCTTGGCGGCCAGCGCCTCCATCGTCTCGCCCAACTCCACGCGGGTCCGTCGGATCTCCTCCCGCAACGCCTCGGTGTCCCCGGTCCCGTTGCCTGTCATACCCGTCCCCTGTCCTTCACCGCGGCGGTGACGGTGTCCACGTCCGCCCGGACGCTGCGTACCGTCGCCGTCGGGACCGGCGGGACAGCCTGGCTGACCTGCTTCTTGCCGACCAGGGCGAGGATCCCGGCGACGGCGAAGAGCAGCACCGCCACGACCAGCGCGGCCGCCCAGCCCGGGATGACCAGCGCCAGCAGCAGGATCGCAGCCGCGACCAGCGCGCCCAGCCCGTACACGGCGAGCCCTCCGGCGCCGCCGAACAGGCCGATCCCGATGCCGGCCCGCTTGCCCTTCTGGGTCAACTCCGCCCGGGCCAGCGCCAACTCGTCCCGGACGAGACGGGAGATCTGCTCCGTGGCCCGCTGCACGAGTTCGGCGGTGGACGGCTCGCTCCCGTTCCGTGACGTGCGGTGGTTCACGACGTCAGCCATGCTGTCCTCCTTTCGTCATCACCGCGCTGTATGCCCGGAGTTCCCGCCCGCCAATCCTGCGCGGGAGCGGCCAGCCGCACTGGCCGCGCCGCGCAGCAGTCCCCCGGAAACCGCCCGTCAAACCCCCTGCCGGCCACACTCACCCGCCAGGTGCAACGCACCGGCCCCGCCGGAGGTCACGTGCCCCGCCCGCGCCGACGGCCCCCGTCGCCGCCCACGCGGGGCGGCGGCGGGGGCCGCGGGGCCGCGTCCTCAGCGGCGCGCCTCGACGGGCTCCTCCGGGCCGACGAACGCCTCGCTGCGCGCGTCGCCGTCCTCGCTGCCGCCGAAGAGCCGGGCGTCGTCGGGCACGTCGGCCTCGGGCAGCCGACGCGCCGGCCGGCGGGGCGCCACCGACTGCCAGGGCAGGGCGCCCGCGGCGTCGCCGACCTCGGCGCGCATCCGGGGCAGGGCGGTGGGCCGGTGGTCCCGCACCCAGCCGACGAGGTGCTCCCGCACCAGGCAGCGCAGGTCCCACAGGCTGCCCGCGTCCGCCGCGCTGACCAGCGCGCGGACCTTGACCAGGCCGCCGGTCGCGTCGGTCACCTGGAGCACGCAGACCCGCCCGTCCCACAGGTCGCTGCCCTCCACCAGCCGGCGCAACTCCTCCCGCATGGCCTGCACGTCGACCGACCAGTCGACGTCGAACTCGGCCGTGCCCAGCACCGCCGCCTCCGTCCGCGTCCAGTTCTGGAACGGCGTGCTGGTGAAGTACGAGGTGGGCAGGATCAACCGCCGGTCGTCCCAGATCTGGACCACCACGTAGCTGAGCGTCAGCTCCTCGATCCGGCCCCACTCCCCCTCGACGACCACCACGTCGTCGAGGCGCACCGCGTCGCTGAAGGCGAGCTGGAGGCCGGCGAGGACGTTGCCGAGCAGGCTCTGCGCGGCCAGCGCCGCCACCACACCGACGACGCCGGCGGAGGTCAGCACGCCGGCCCCCACGCCACGGACGCTGGGAAAGGTCATCAGCATCACGCCGACCGTCAGCACCACGGTCACCGCGATGGTCAGCCGGCGCAGCAGCACCACCTGGGTGCGTACGCGGCGGGCGTGCCGGTTGTCCGGCACGTCGACCCGGAACCGGGCCAGCGCCACGTCCTCGACCACCACCAGCAGCGAGGCGACCAGCCAGGCGACGGCCGTGATGACGGCGAGCACCAGCGCGTGCAACGCCACCTGCCGCCACCGGGCGTCGGCCGCGTAGCCGGTGCCGAGTCGGACGGCGAACTGCACGGCGAGGACGGTCGCCGCCACCTGGAACGGGCGGTGGGCGTGCTCGGCCAGCTCGGTCATCAGCAGCGATCGCCGCCCGAGCCGCCCGGTCAGCCGGTGCGCCACCGCGACGCAGAAAAGCGCGATCGCCGCCGCGGCGAGCGCGGCGACGACCGTGGTGAAGTAGTTGTGCAAGGTTTCTGTCCCCCTCCAGCCGGGCACGTCGTCGCGGGCAAAAGCCCAATGATGCCCGTCTCAACCCGATACGACCAGGTCAGACCCTGCGGTAGCGGGACTGGAGGAAACAGTAGACGCCGAAGGCGGCGATGCCGAGGGCGACGAGGGTGAGCAGCAGCGGGCCGTAGGACTGCTGCTGCAACAGGCGCAGGGCGGCATCCAGGCCGCGGGCCTTCTCCGGGTCGTACGTCAGCGCCGCCACCACGACCAGCAGACCGGCGATGCCGTACGCGACGCCCTTGGCGACGTAGCCGGCCGTGCCGAGCCGCCGGGCCAGGGTGTTGGTGCGCGGGGTCATCTCCCCCGTCTTCAGGTGCCGGAGGAACTTCTTCCTCGCCCCGTAGACCACGAGCCCGACGCCGATCGCGGCGAGCACCAGCCCGGCCAGGCCGACCAGCCAGCGCCCGCCGGAGGAGGTCATGAGCCTGCCGGTCAGCGCCTCCTGCTGGTCCGCGCTGGACCCGGCGCCGGAGAAGACCTTCCAGGCGATCCAGGCGAAGTAGAGATAGACCAGCGCGCGCCCGACGGAGGCGAGCCGCTCGGCGACCCGCTCGCGGCCCTGCTCGGGCCGGTGCCCGAGGGCGGCCTCCAGCGCCTGCCACACGGCCATGGCGAGCAGGCCGACGGCGATCGCCGCGCAGAGGAACCGGCCCAGCGGCTCGTCCGCCAGGGTGCGGAGCGCCCCGGACTGGTCGCCGCTGGCGCCGGACGACCGGCCGAACGCGATCTGCAGCGCCAGCCAGGCAAAGAGAAGATGCACGACCCCGTAGCCGATGAAGCCGGCCCGGGCGAGGAGTTCCAGCCACCTGCTGTTCGCGGCCCGCGCGGCGGTGGCCTCGGCATGGGTGAGTGACATGGCGTCACAATCTCCGTTCGCGAAGATTCCCAAACGTCGCCCACCGCCGGCGGGGCGGCCTCAGTTGCTGGGGTTACGCGAGACCCGGATCTTCACCTGGTCCTCGGTGACGCTGTCCAGCGTCACCGCGAAGCCGCCGACCTCGGTGGCCTGCTGGCCCACGGTCAGCGACAGCTGCTCGCCGGCGACCTCGACGGTCACCTGGTCGCCCTGGGCACCGACGAGCTTGGCCTCGACGCCGAGGATCGTGGCGTTCGCCTCGACGCCCCGGTCGAACGTGACCGTGCAGGCGTCCAGGCCGCAGTCGGTGGAGGCGCCCTCGGAGCTGCAACCGGCGAGCAGGGCGACGCCGAGCGCCAGGCCGGCCAGCAGGCCGCCGGCGCGGCGGGTGGGGATGCGCGGGGTGGTACCGAGTCGGTTCGTCACGCGATCAAGCGTACGAGGTGAAAGGAAATGCCCCTTGAGTGCAGCTCGTCGCGGTGACCGCCGGCAGCAACGCGATCGGCACCGTGCCGGACGGGGTGGACGGGTTGCTCGCGGAACTGGGCCGGCTGGCCCCGGCCGGCGGCACAATGACAGGGTGAGCTTCCTGGTCGAGGACAACTCCGCCCGCAGGCGGTTCGAGATCCTGGTCGACGACGCGCTGGCCGGGTTCGCCGCGTACGTCCCCCGCGGCGACGTCCTCGTGTTCACCCACACCGAGGTCGACCCCCGCTTCCGGGACATGGGGGTCGGCTCCGCGCTGGTGCGGGCCGCCCTCGACCAGGTACGGGATCGGGGCGACCGGATCGTGTCGGAGTGCCCGTTCATGACGGCCTTCATCGAGCGCCACCCGGAGTACGCCGACCTCGTCACGGCCGCCTGACGGCCCCCGCGAGCAGTTCGGCGGCGGCCCGGGCGGCGGCCCGGGTGGCGCCGTGCGTGGCGACGTGCACCGCCCCGGTGACCAGGGCCGGCACCCCCAGCTCGACCACCACCGCGTCCGGCCGGGCGGCGAGGGCCCGCCGCACGGCGGCCCGCATCCAGTCGTGCCGGTGCAGGTCGCGGACGACCAGCACCAGCGGTCGCCCGGCCGCGCCCACCGCCGGGTCGGCGGGTGGGTCCGCCGCGACGCGTACGGAGGTGGTGCCGGGGAGCAGGTCCGTGAGGGGGGCGGCCACGCCCCAGGGGGTCTCCGCGCCGATCGCGATGTTGCGCGGGGGCTCGAACTCGACCACGTGCGGGGCGGCGGCCAGCGGCAGTCCCGGGGCGTACGGGCCGGCCGTCACCCGGACCGCCCGGCGGGCCGCGGCCAGCCCGACCGGGGAGCCGTCGGGGTTCCCGGCGGGACGGGTGGGGGCGCCGGCGCGGGCGGCCACCGTCCAGGCGGCGAGCTGGGCGACCCGCTTGGCCGCCTCGGCCAGCCGTTCCTCGGGCAGCTCCCCGGAGAGCACCGCGGCGACGATCGCGGCGCGCAGCTCGTCGGCGGCGTCCTCGCCGGCCCGCTCGCCACCGACGCAGATCGCGTCGGCCCCGGCGGCGAGGGCGCGGACGGCCGCACCGGCGAAGCCGTACCGGTCGGCGACCGCCCGCATCTCCACCGCGTCCGTGACCACCACGCCCTGGAAGCCCATCTCGTCGCGCAGCAGGCCGCCGAGGATGCGGGGGCTGAGGGTGGCCGGCAGCCCGGGGTCCAGCGCCGGTACGAGCAGGTGCCCGGTCATCACCGCCTGCACCCCGGCCGCCACGGCGGCCCGGAACGGCACCAGCTCGGCGGCGTGGAGCCGCTGGCGGGTGCCGCCGATGCGGGGCAGGTCGTGGTGCGAGTCGACGCGGGTGTCGCCGTGGCCGGGGAAGTGCTTGGCGCAGGCGGCCACCCCGCCGGCCTGCAGACCGGCGACCCAGGCGGCGGTGTGCCGGGCGACCAGGGCCGGGTCGGAGCCGAAGGAGCGTACGCCGATCACGGGGTTGTCCGGGTTGGAGTTGACGTCGGCGTCCGGCGCGTAGTTGAGGGTGACGCCCACGGAGGCCAGCTCCCGGCCCAGGTCGCGGGCGACCTCCGCGGTCAGCTCGGGGTCGTCGATCGCGCCGAGCGCCAGGTTGCCCGGCCGGGAGCTGCCCCGGGCGGACTCGATGCGGGTGACGTCGCCGGCCTCCTCGTCGATGCCGACGACGACGTCCGGCCGCTCGGCGCGCAGCGCGGCGGTCAGCGCGGCGACCTGGTCGAGGTCGACGATGTTGCGGGCGAACAGCACCACCGAGCCGAGCCCCTCACCGAGCCAGCGGCGGACCCACGGCGGTGGGGTGGTGCCCACGAAGCCCGGTTGCAGGACGGCGGCGGCCAGGCTCGCCAGGTTCCCCGTCGGTGCGCTGCTCATGCGGCTGCCGTACCCCCGTCTGTTTCCGTCTCGGATCCCGGCCGCGGGCCGCGGCGGTGCTGCCATGGTCACACCGCGCCACGTAATAGTCAATAAACCTTACTGTTACGGGCTGGCGTCGCCGGGGCCCTCGTGGAAGAGTTCCGGCATGTTCCCCTCGACGTTCGCCGACGCCACGAGCGCGGCCGACGTGCCCGGCGTACGCCTGCTCGGCCTGGTCGTCGGCGGCCTGCTCCTGCTCGTCGCCATCCGGGCGATGTTCCGCCGCTGACAGTCGCCGCCTCCCCGTCGGCGCGGTCCGGCGGGTTGAGCCCGGCGCGCCGGGGTACGGCCTCGTTGTCCACCCGGTGCGACCGGCACCGCGACACGGCGAGGGGGAACGATGAAGATCGGCTATTTCCTGTCCTGCGAGGAGTACACCCCGGCCGAGCTGCTGGATCAGGCACGAGCCGCCGAGCGGGCCGGCTTCGACGCGCTGTGGATCTCCGACCACTACCACCCGTGGACGGACGCCCAGGGCCAGAGCCCGTTCGTCTGGTCGCTGATCGGGGCGCTGAGCCAGGTCTGCTCGCTGCCGGTCACCACGGCGGTGACGTGCCCGACCATGCGCATCCACCCGGCGGTGGTCGCCCAGGCCGCGGCCACCAGCGCCGTGCTGTACGACGGCCGGTTCGTCCTCGGCGTCGGCAGCGGCGAGGCGCTCAACGAGCACATCCTCGGCGCGGCGTGGCCGCAGGCCGACGTCCGGCTGGAGATGCTGGAGGAGGCCGTCGAGGTGATGCGGAAGCTGTGGCGGGACACGTTCGTCAACCACCACGGCAGGCACTACACCGTCGAGCACGCCCGGATCTACACCCGGCCGGACACCCCGCCGCCGGTCTACGTCTCCGGCTTCGGCCCCAAGGCCGTCGACCTGGCCGCCCGCGTCGGCGACGGGTTCGTCTGCACCAGGCCCGACGCCGACCTGGTCCGCCGGTTCCGCGACAACGGCGGCGGCGACAAGCCCTGCCAGGCCGGCTTCAAGGCCGCGTACGCCGACAGCGAGGACGAGGGCGCGCGGATCGCGTACGAGAAGTGGCCCAACGCGGGCGTGCCGGGCGAGCTGTCCCAGGTGCTCCCCTCGCCCCGGCACTTCGAGCAGGCCGGGCAGCTCGTGCAGCCAGAGATGATGAAGAAGTCCTTCGTCTGCGGCAACAGCGCCGACGCGCACCTGGAGATGATCGAGCAGTACGCCAAGGCCGGCTTCGACGAGGTCTACGTGGCCAACACCGGCCCCCACCACCAGGGCCTGTTCGACCTGTACCAACGCGAGGTGCTCCCCCGGCTGCGCTGAGCCCTCCGAGTACACAGCACGTCCGCGAGAAACCACGGATGCATCCGCACCCAGCTCAGGTCGACGGAGAGCCCGGGAAACGGCCACGGGCCCCGCCCGGTGAGTCCCAGCACCGCCCAGCCGAGCACGAGCGCGAGGGCCAGCAGGACCGGCAGCCGGGAAGCGCCCCTTCGCCCAGCCCCGGCCTGCGGTGTCGCAACAGGACGGTCGTCGGTCATCGGCACATTGTGCGGCAGCAGCACAACGCCACCTCGTCCGAAGGCCGGGTCGTGGACAACCCTGTGCGGCCCCCTGTGGAGCTGCCCCGTTCGTGCTACCCGCTCCCGCGGCCGGCCCGGCCGTCCGCCGCCCGCCGGGGCGGGGCATGTCGTGGAGACCCAGACCCCGCGCTGCCCCACCTACGCGGGCAACTCCAAAGGCCGCAACCTGCCGACCCACCCTCCGCGCGGCGCGGGCCAGGTGATCCTCCGCGCGGCACGGGCCGTATCCCTCCGCGCGGGACCGGTCAGGGCGGGAGGACGCCGCGCAGCAGGGTGCGGGTCAGGTCGTCGACCAGCCGGGCCGAGGGCTCCGGGGCCGGGCCGGGCCGGTGCAGCAGGTGGTTGAGGACGAGGTCGTGGCACACCCCGACGACCAGCGCGGCGAACGCCTCCGGGCTGGCGTCCGCCGCCACCCGGCCGAGGTCCCGCTCGGCGCGCAGGTAGTCGGCCAGCTCCGTCCGCAGGCTCTGTCCGCCGCCGAGCGGGTCGGGCAGTTCGGTCAGCCGGGCGAGCAGCTTGGGCTGGGCGACCAGGCCGGCCATGGCCGGCAGGACCGCCACGTGCAGCGCGAGCGCCCGGTCCAGGTACGCCCGGACGTTCGCCTCCACCGTGCCGTCGCCCGGCCGCGGGGGCGCCCCCGCCAGTGCCGCCTCGGCGGCCCGCACGTGCGCGGCCAGCGCGTGGGCGAGCAACTCCTCCTTGTCGGCGAAGTGGTTGTAGAGCACACCGTCGGCCACCTGCGCCTCGCGGGCGATGTCGCGCACGGTCAGCCCGACCGCGCCCCGGCGGGCGACCAGCCGTCCGGCGGCGGCGATCAGGTGCTCGCGCAGGCTCCGCTCGCCGCCGCGCAGCGCCGCGGCTCTCCTCGGTGACATCACGGGCATCCTAGGTCGTCACCCGCCCGGGGGGCGGTTCGGACCCGTGGCCGGCACCGGCCCCCGTGTCCGGCGCCGGCCACGGACCGGGGTCAGGCCGGACGGGTGGCGGTGACCAGCCAGGCGGTGCCGCGCAGGCGTACGCCGTCGGGGCCCGCATGGGCGCGCAGCGCGTCGGTCAGCGCGGCGCACGCCTGGTCGGCGGTGGCGGGGTCGACGCGGTCGAGCTGGTGGCGCAGCGGGCCCCAGCCGGCGAGGAACCGCCCGGCGTCGGCCGGGTCGGCCCCCCACCACCCCGACGCCTCGGCCGGCGCGCACGAGACGTCCGCGAAGCCGGCGGCGGCGAGCACCCGTCGGACGACGGCCGGATCGGCGAGCGAGAGCGGCTCGGCGGCGGCCGTGCCGTCGGTGCCGGGCGGCGGCAGATGGGCGGCGAGGGCAGCGAGGACCCTGCCGAGATCGCCGTGCCGGAGGTCGTCGAGGCAGACGAATGCCAGCCGCCCGCCGGGGCGTAGCGCCCGGCCGACGTTGCCGAACGCGGCGACCGGGTCGGCGAAGAACATCACCCCGAACCGGCTGAGCGCCACGTCGAACGACCCGGCGGCGAACGGGTGGACCTGCGCGTCGCCCCGGACGAAGCGGACGTTCGCCACGCCCTCCCGCTCGGCCGAGGCGGCGGCCCGGTCGAGCATCGGCGCGGACAGGTCGACGCCGAGCGCGTGCCCGTCCCCGGCGCGGCGGGCGGCCAGCCGGGTGAGCTGGCCGGTGCCGCAGCCCACGTCCAGAACCCGGTCGCCGGGTCGGACGGCTGCCAGCAGCGCCTCGTTGAAGCCGCTGTTGACGGCGTCGTACCGGGCCTGGTGGTCGGCCCAGTGCCGGCCCTCGTACCCGTTCCACGCCTGCGACTGGTGGCTGTTGACGATCACGCTGCTCGGCCTCCCCGTTATGAACAAGCATTCATGAGTTCTCGTTCATGATGGATGCCACGCCGGCCGGCGTCAACCGCCCGCACCGCCCGGCGGGTGCGGTTTCGGCGGAGCCGGCCCCGGGTACCTCCAGCCCTCGATGAAGCTGTCCACGTACTCCACGACGCTGCGCCGTGCCGCGCGCAAGCTGTTCGGCTGGACCACGCTGCGGCCCAACCAGCTCGCCGCGATGCGCGCCGTGATGAAGCGCCGCGACGCCCTGGTGGTGCTGCCCACCGGCGCCGGCAAGTCGGCGATCTACCAGATCCCGGCCAGCCTGATCCCCGGCCCGACCGTGGTCGTCTCCCCGCTGCTCGCCCTCCAGCAGGACCAGATCGCGGCGCTCAACGAGCGCCGGCGCCCCGAGCTGCGGGCGGTGCGGATCAGTTCGGACGAGACCCCCGCCCAGCAGGCGGAGGCGATCGCGGAGGTACGTGCCGGCCGGGCCGAGTTCCTGTTCATCACGCCCGAGCAGCTCGCCAACCCCGAACGGACGGCCGAGGTCCAGGAGATCGGCCGGGCCGGCCGGGACGGCGAACCGGCCCGGGTGCTGCTGCTCTGGCAGGCCGAGGACGTCGGACTGCGGCGGTTCTTCACCGGCGGGCTGCCCGACGCCACCGAGCTGCGGGACCTCGCCGCCCTGCTGCGCCGGGAGCCGCACACCAAGGGCGCGCTACGGGAGCTGACCGGCCTGGGGCCACGCAGGCTCGGGCAGTACCTGTCGCTGCTGGAGCAGGTGGGCGCGGCCGAGCCGCGGGGTCAGCGCCTGGGGGCGCCGCGGTACTCCCCGAAGCCCGTCGAGGCCGGGCGGGCCGCCCTCGCCGAGGCCGAGCGCCAGCAGTCCGTCACGCGGTCGCGTACGGACATGATGCGCGCCTTCGCCGAGACGACCGGCTGCCGCGGGCAGGCGCTGCTGGCCTACTTCGGCGAGCAGATGACCGAGGTCTGCGGGCACTGCGACAACTGCCTCGCCGGCACCAGCGTCGCCGACGACGGGGCCCGCGGACCGTTCCCGGTGCACAGCCAGGTGCG
Source organism: Micromonospora sp. B11E3 (assembly GCF_039871625.1). NCBI lineage: Bacteria > Bacillati > Actinomycetota > Actinomycetes > Micromonosporales > Micromonosporaceae > Micromonospora > Micromonospora sp. B11E3. The sequence goes on from NZ_JBDPMC010000032.1 coordinate 44,366, forward strand.
GCATCCGGAGTGGGGCGGCGGGCTGGTGCTCAGCTACGAGGACGACCGGATGACGGTGCTCTTCGACGAGGTCGGGTACAAGACCCTGTCGGTGCGCGTGGTGTCGGAACAGGGACTGTTGACCCTGGACTAGCCTGAGCCCGGCCCCGCGCGCCGGGGTCCACAGCAGAGAGCGAGAGGAGCGTTGTCGTGATCGAGCAGCCGGCGTACACCGGGTTCGGTTTCTCCGACGAGGAGTGGGGGCTGCTGGTCGGCCTGCCGCAGTCGGTGCTGACCGCGGCGAGCGCCGCCGAGCACGACGGCGCCCGCCGCACCATGGCCGAGAACGCCGCGGGCCTGGAGACCATCTCCGCCGGCCGGGAGTCGGCCAGCCCGCTCGTGGCCGCCGTCGCCGGCGAGATCGTCGTGCGGGTGGGCGATCCGGAGGCGGGCGAGGAGCTGCCGCTGATCGAGCCGGCCGATCCCCGCGCCGCGATCGAGGACGTGCTGAGCCGGGCCGCCGGGGCCGCCCGCCTGCTGGCCGCCAGGGTGGACGAGGGCGAGGCCGGTGCGTACAGGCACTGGCTGGTGGAGATCGCCGAGCACGTCGTGAGCGCGGCGTCCAGCGGGGGCATCCTCGGCCTCGGCGGCGACGTCGTCAGCGACTCGGAGCGGCGCTTCCGCGACCGGCTCGCCCAGGTCCTCAACGACTGAACAGCAGACGATCAGGCGGCTGTCACCGGAGCGCCCGGGGCGCCCTGGGCCGCCGAGTCCGGGGCGCCCTGGGCCGTTGAACCGTCCGGGGCGCACTCGGCGTCGGCGGGCGGCACGGTGGCGCCGCGCAGCGCCGTCAGCGCGATCGCCAGGCCGAGCACCATGACCGCCGCGCCGGCCAGCGCCGCCGCGTGCAGCCCGTCGGCGAAGGCGACGCGCGCCGCGTGCAGCACGGCCGCACCCGGGCCGGCCGGCAGCTGCTGGGCCACCGCCACGGCGCCGCCGAGGGTCTCCCGGGCGGCGGCGACCGCGTCCCCGGGCAGCCCGGCGGGCAGGGCGTCGGTCATCTCCCGCCGGTACACCGCGCCGCCCACGCTGCCCAGGACGGCCATGCCGAGCGCACCGCCGAGTTCGCTGCTCGACTCCGCCAGCGCCGAGGCGACGCCGGCCCGCCGCGGCGGCGCGGCGCCCAGGACCAGCTCGGTGACCAGGGACATCACCAGCACCAGGCCGGCGGCGTAGACGCTCGCGCCGACCAGCAGCACCCACAGCCCCGACTCCGCGGTGACCCGGGTGAGCACCGCGAAGCCGCCGGCCGCGACCGCGAAGCCCGCCCCGATCAGGTACGCCCGGGGCACCCGCCGGGCGAGCGCGGTCGCGGCCGGGGCCACGCCGCCCACGGCGAGGGAGGGCACGAGGCTCCACAGCGCCGCCCGCAGCGGGCTCAGCCCGAGCACCGACTGCAGGTGCTGGGTGGTGAAGATGGCGAAACCGACCATGGCGAACATCGCCAGCACGTTGACCGCGAGCGCGCCGCCGAACGCCGGGCGGCGGAACAACGCCAGGTCCAGCATCGGGTACGCGGCCACGCGCTGCCGCCACAGGAAGAGCGCCCCGAGCGCGACGCCGGCGACCAGGGTGAGGCCGGGCAGCGGGGCCCAGCCGTCGCGGGTGAGTTCCTTCAGGCCGTAGACGAGCGGCAGCAGCGTGCCGAGCGACAGCGCCGCGCCCACCAGGTCGAAGCGGCCGGCGGCCGGGGCGCGAGACTCCGGCACCAGGGCCGGGGCGAGCAGCAGGAGCAGCAGCATCGCCGGGATGTTGATCAGGAAGACCGAGCCCCACCAGAAGTGTTCGAGCAGGACGCCGCTGAGCACCGGGCCCAGGGCGACCCCGCCGGTCAGCGCGGCGGTCCAGATGCCCACCGCGGTCCCCCGCTGGCGCGGGTCGGCGAACATGGCCCGCACCAGGGCCAGGGTGGAGGGCATCAGGGTGGCCCCGCCGACGCCGAGGGCGGCGCGGGCGGCGATCAGGGTGGCCGGGCCGTCGGCGTACGCGGCGAGCACGGAGGCCGCGCCGAAGGCGGTCGCGCCGAGCAGCAGCAGCCGGCGCCGGCCGATCCGGTCGCCGAGGGCGCCCGCCGTGACGAGCAGCCCGGCGAGCACGAAACCGTAGACGTCGAGGATCCAGAGTTGCTGCGTGCCGGTGGGGCGCAGCTCCGCGCTGATGAACGGGACGGCGAAGTAGAGCACCGAGACGTCCATCGAGACCAGCAGCAGCGGCAGCATCAGCACGGCGAAGCCGATCCACTCGCGCCGGCCGGCGCGGGGTGGTTGGTGCGTCCGGGACATGGGAGGACTCCTTCTGCGTATGACATACGCGTTACTGCGTAGACGATACGCAGAACTAGGATGAGCGGCAAGGAGGAGACGTGGAACCGACGGACGACGACACCGCGACGGCGCTGCCGCTCGCGATCGAGGTCGCCTGGGGCCTGCGCGGGCGCGCCGCGAAGGGCCCCCGACCCGGCCTGACCGTGGCCGGGATCGTCGACGCGGCGGTCCGGGTGGCCGACGCCGAGGGGCTCGCGGCGGTGTCGATGGGCCGGGTGGCCCGGGAGTTGGGGGCGGCCACCATGGCGCTCTACCGGTACGTCGGCGCCAAGGACGAACTGCTGACCCTGATGGTCGACGCCGCCTACGGCGCCCCGCCGCGCGTCGCCGAACCGGGCGGATACTGGCGGGACGGACTGGCCGGCTGGGCCCGGGCGGAGCGGGCCGCCCTGCACCGGCATCCGTGGATCCTCCAGGTGCCGATCAGCGGCCCCCCGGTGACCCCGCACGCGCTCGCCTGGATGGAGCAGGGGCTGCGCTGCCTCGCCGGCACGGGGCTGACCGAGGCCGAGAAGATGTCGGTGATCCTGCTGGTCACGGGCTACGTGCGCAACGAGGCGCTGCTCGGCGTGCAGATCGCCGAGGCGGCCCGCGCGGCGGGACGGGAACCCGGGCAGATCATGCCGGACTACCGGCGGCTCCTCACCCGCCTGACCGACCCCGACCGCTTCCCGGCCCTGCACGCCGTCATCGCCGCCGGCGTCCTGGACCGCGACGACGACCCCGACGACGAGTTCGACTTCGGGCTCGACCGGGTGCTCGACGGCGTGGCGGCGCTCGTCCGGACCCGTACCGCCTGACCCGGGCCGGGTTCCGGGGCGGCGACGAGTTCACGGGGTCCCCTACGTCGAGAATGAGGGACAGCGCGAGAGGAGGCCGGTGATGAGCACGTTGCGGGTCGAGACGATGGACACGACCCTGCTGCCGCCGCCGGAGCGGTGGCCGTTCTGGGTGGACGTGAGCGCCCGCGTCTCCGCGCCCATCGCCATCACCAGCGACCACGCCGCGGACTTCCAGGGCCGGGCCCGGCTCGTCGCGCTCGGCGGCGGGGTCGCCCTCACCCGGTTCCGCTACCAGTCCCTGGCCGGGCGGCGGACGCACCGGCTGATCCGGCAGGCCGACCCCGAGGTCTACCAGGTGGCCCTGCCCCTGTCCGGAGCCAGCGCGATCAGCGCCCGCCGGCGGGACACGATGTTGGGCAGCGGGGACTTCACCCTGGTCGACTGGGGGCGGCCACACGCCATCATGCACGCCCCCGGCCCGCGCGGCCAGGAGGCCGCGTCCTCGGTCACCGCGGTCATCCCCCGGGCCCTGCTGCCCCTGGAACCGGACAAGGTGGACCGCCTGTCGGCGGCGCGGATCTCGGGAACGGAGGGGCCGGGGGCGCTGCTCGCCCAGCACCTGCACCAGATCACCCGGCACCCCGAGCAGTTCCGGGTCAGCGACGCCCCGCACCTGGCCGACGTCACCCTCAGCCTGGTCTCCCTGCTGCTCGCCCGCCACCTCGACACCGAGGCCCGACTTCCCGCCGAGATGCGCCAGCAGGCACTGCTCACCCAGGTACGGGACTTCATCGACCGGCACCTCGGCGACCCCGACCTGTCACCCCAGGCCGTCGCCGACGCCCACCACGTCGCCCTGCGTACCCTGCACCGCCTCTTCGCCGACGAGGAGGAGACGGTCGCCGGCACGATCCGCCGCCGCCGCCTCGAGCGCTGCCGCCGCGACCTGACCGACCCGCTGCTGGCCGACCGGCCCGTCCAGGCCATCGCCGCCCGCTGGGGCTTCCGGGACAAGGCCCACTTCAGCCGCGCGTTCCGCGCCGCGTACGGAACGAGCCCGCGGGCGTACCGGGAGGGACGGCGTGCCGGCACGGGCCCGGCGCCGTCGGAGTAGCCTCCCCGGACCGGCCCGTTCCACACCCCCGACCGGTCCGGCTGGCCAGGCCCCCGACCCGGAGGAAGAGCGCATGTTGCAGCGACACACCGTCGACACGACGGTGGTGGCACCGGCCGACCGGTTCGGGATGTGGCTGGACCTGATCGCCCGGACATCCGCTCCGCTGCGGATCCACAGTGACCACACGGCCGACTTCGCCGCCCGCGCGGACGTCGTCGAGCTGGGGCCGATCCAGCTCATCAGCTACCGCTACCCCTCGCTGCACGCGGTCCGGCCCCGCAAGCTGGTGCGCTGCTCCGACCCGGAGGTCTACTCGCTCGCCCTGACCACCACCGGCCGCAGCGGGATCAGCCAGCACGGCCGCAGCAGCGGGTTCGACACCGCCGACTTCACCTTCTACGACTGCTCGCAGCCGCACGAGGTCTCCCACACTGGGCGCCACGCCGGCCGGGAGCCCGCGACCACGGTCGCGGCGCTCGTCCCGCACGCCGCGCTGCCGCTGCCGGTGGACCGGCTCGCGCCCCTGTTCGCCGGCCGGCTCTCCGGCACCGCGGGGCTGGGGGCGCTGCTCGCGGACTACCTGGTCCGGATCACCCGGCACCCCGAGCAGTACCACGCCGCCGACGCCGACCGGCTCGGCACCGTCGGGCTGGACCTGATCTCCACCATGCTCGGCCGGTACCTCGTCTCCGAGGACGAGGTGCCGGCGGAGGTCCGGCGCCGGGCGCTGCTCACCCGGATCCGGGCGTTCGTCCGGGAGAACCTGGACGACCCCGCGCTCGCCCCCCGGACGATCGCCGACGCCCACCACGTCTCGGTCCGGTCGCTGCACCGCCTCTTCGAGGCCGAGGAGACCACGGTCGCCGAGTACGTGCGGACCAGCCGGCTGGAGCGGTGCCGGCGGGACCTGGCCGACCCGACGCTGCGCGACCGGCCGGTCCAGGTGCTCGCCCTGCGCTGGGGCTTCCAGGACAAGGCCCACTTCAGCCGCGCGTTCCGGGCCGCGTACGGCACCACGCCGCAGGCGTACCGCAGGGAACAGGCACGGATCGTCAACGAGCAGGCGTCCACGGTCAACTCGGACGGCGGGAAGTCCCCACATACTGGGGACGGGCCGGTCACCGGGTAGCACCGGTGGGACGGCCCACAGGTAACGGGGGGCCGTGGCGAGGCGCCCGCGACCGGTAGCGTCGCGGGCGGCCGCCCGGTGCCGTGGCCCGTACCCGCGACGTCGGCGCGGAACGGCCACGCCCTCCCCGCGTGGACGGTCACCGCCTCGCCCCGGCTCCGGCCCCGTCGCGTCCCCCCAGGACCGGCGGCGAGGCCGGTCACAACTCCTCCAGCAGTTCCAGCACACGCCGCTCGGCCTGCTCGCGCGGCGTCCGGGGCGGCACCGGCGCCACCACCCCGTCGTGGAACAGGTCGACCACCCGGGGGTCCACGTAGGAGGTCCGCGCGACGGTCGGGGTGTTGCCGAGCAGCTCCGCCACCTCCCGCATCACCGCGGCCACGGCTCTCTTCCGGGCGGTCGCCGAGCGGGCCGGTCCGGCGGCGGCCAGCTCGGTCGCGGCCAGAACGGTGGCGTGCCAGGTACGGAAGTCCTTCGCCGTCATCTCGCCGCCGCTGGCGTCGCGCAGGTACTCGTTGACCTCGTCGCTGCGCACGTCCCGCCAGTCCCGCCCGTCCCAGTAGCCGAACAGCCGCTCCGCCCGGCGCCGCCGCCGGCGCAGGTCGAGCAGCACCTGGCACAGCTGCGGGTCCTCGATCCGCCGAACCTGCTCCACCCCGCCCTTGGCGGGGAACGCGAAGACCACGCAGCCGCCCCGGCTGCGGGCGTGCTCCGGGCGCAGGGTGGCCACGCCGAAGGTGGCGTCGTCGCCGACGGCGTACTGGTCGCTGCCGACGCGGAACATGCCCATGTCGAGCAGCCGGGTCACCGTGGCGAGCACCCGGTCCCGGTTCAGTCCCCGGCCCGCCAGGTCGCGGGCCACCCGCTCGCGCAGCACGGGAAGGCGGTGGGCCACCTCCAGCACGTGGTCGAACTTCGCCTCGTCGCGCCTGCGCCGCCACTCCGGGTGGTAGAGGTACTGCTTGCGGCCGGCGGCGTCGATCCCGGTCGCCTGGATGTGCCCGTTGTGGTGGGGGCAGATCCACACGTCCCGCCACGCGGGCGGGATCACCAGGTCCCGCAGCCGGGCCAGCTCGTCCGGGTCGCGGACGGGCGCGCCGTCGGGGCCGAGGAAGAGCCAGCCCCTGCCGCGGCGGCGGCGGCCGTACCCCGCCCTGCCCGGATCGCTACGCCGTAACCGCACCGGAGATCCGCACCGCCCGTTCCGCCTCGTCCACCGCGGCCAGCACCTCGTCGAGCCCGACGGCCGCCAACACCGGATCGGTCCTACCCCCGTCGCGCCCCGGCCAATCCCCCGCCGAGCTGCGCTCCCGGCCCAGGTCGGGGGCCGGGTGCCCACGGTCGCCGGCCCAGAGCACCCGGTGCCGGGGGCGGTCGGCCGGCGGGCCCCACCGCGCCGGCGGCACCGGGCCGAAGAGCACCACGGACGGCGTGCCGTACGCGGTGGCGAGGTGGGCGATTCCCGTGTCGTTGCTGACCACCAGCCGGGCGTACGCCACGAGGGCGGCCAGGTCCCCGAGGTCGGTGCGGCCGGCGAGCACCGCCTCCGGCGCGAGCCCGCCGTGGTCCGCGACCCACGCCGCCAGCTCCCGCTCCTCCGCCGACCCGGTGACCACCACCCGGTGCCCGCGCTCGGTCAGCCGGCGGGCCAGCGCCGCGTACCGCCCGGCCGGCCAGCGCTTGGCCGTCAGCTTCGTGCCCGGGTGCAGCACGGTCACCCCGGTCGGCGCGGGCCCCGGCGCGGGGCGGCGCAGAGCCAGGTCGTTGCGGTCGGCGGGGACGCCGTACCAGGCGAGCAGGCGGACCCAGCGGTCGACCTCGTGCTCGTCGTCGCGCCACCGCGGCCCGTCGACGTGGCCGGCGTCCGGGTTGGCGAAGGCGAGCAGCCGCCCGGGGCAGGTGGCCGCGAGCACCCGGTGCGAGCGCGGGCCGCGCCCGTGGAGGTTGACGGCGAGGTCGGGGGGCGGGCCGGCCCAGGGCAGCGGGCCGAGGCCGGAGACCGCGACGAGGCGGTCGACGCCGCCCACCAGCTCGACCAGGGGGCCCAGCCACCGGGGGGCGACGAGGGCGAGCTCGCTGTCGGGCGCCGCGGCGCGCAGGGCGCGCAGCGCGGGGACCGCGGTGGCGAGGTCCCCGACGCCGAGGGCGCGCAGCACGAGAATCACGGGTACGAGGTCTCCCGCTCGGCGCAGACGACCAGCTCGCGTACGGCGCAGCCGGCCGGCTGGGACAGCGCGAACATGACGGCGGCGGCGGTGTCGGCGGGGTTGTTGAGCACGGCGTCGGGCCCGGGCCGGTACTGCGGGTCGCGGTCGTCGAAGAACGCGGTGCGCATGCCGCCGGGGACGAGCAGGGTGACGCCGACGCTCCCGGCGAGCTCGGCGGCCAGCGCCCGGGTGAAGCCGACGACGCCGAACTTGGCGGCGCAGTACGCCGTGGCGTCGCTGACGGCCTTGACGCCCAGCGTCGAGGCGATCGTGACGATGGTGCCCCGGGACGCCTCCAGCCACGGCAGGGCCGCCCGGATCACCGCGACGGTGGCGAGCAGGTCGACCGCGACGACCCGCTCCCACGTCTCGGCGGGGACGTCGGCGAGCCGGCCGGGGACGTCGATGCCGGCGGCGGTCACCACGGCGTCCAGCCCGCCGGAGCGTTCGGCCAGCTCGCGGGTCGCCGCCTCGGCGGACCGGGTGTCGGCCAGGTCGCACTCCACCCACGGCACCCCGTCGGCCGGGGCGTGCCGATCCAGCACCAGGGGCCGCCCGCCGGCCCGGGCCACGGCCGTCACCACCGCCGCCCCCAGCCCGCTGGACCCGCCGGTGACCAGGACGGTCGGCCCCGCCCCGGGGAGATCGCCCGTCATCGCGCCCCCTCCGCCGTCGCGCGGTCCACGCCCGCCCCGGGCCCTCGGCCGCCGGCCCCGCCACCGCGGGCGGCGGCGATCATGTCGGTGGTCGAGCGCCCGTTCAGGTACGGCACCACGACCGTGTGCCCGCCCCAGCGGCGCAGCAGCTCCGCCTCGGGCAGCGCCGGCTCGCCGCCGCCGGTGGCGTAGTCGCCGCCCTTGACCCAGATGTCCGGCCGCAGCCAGGTCAGCGCCGCCTCCGGGGTGGCCTCGTCGAAGATGACCACCGCGTCGACGCAGCTCAGCGCCGCCAGCAACCGGCCGCGGTCGCTGTGCGGCACCACCGGCCGGTCCGGCCCCTTCAGCCCGGCCACGCTCGCGTCGGAGTTCAGGCAGACGACCAGGCAGTCTCCGAGCTGGCGGGCCGCCTCCAGGGTGGCGACGTGGCCGGCGTGCAGCAGGTCGAAGCAGCCGCCGGTGGCGACCACGGTGCCGCCGGCGGCGCGCACCTCGGCGACGACCGCCGCGGCGGCCCCCACCCCGATCCGCTCGCCGCCGGGCCGGGACACCGCCACGGGGGCCGTCCGCACGGGCGGGGGCAGGGCGGCGGCCACGCCCCCGGCCGCCACGTACGCCGACGCCTCCTCGACCGCCGCCTGCACCGCCTCGGAGACCAGCGCCCCCCGGGACAGCGCGATGCTGGCCGTGGCCGCGAACCGGTCCCCCGCGCCGCAGGTGTCGCCCTCGGCGTTGGCCGGCGCGGGCACCACCAGCGGGGTCGAGCCGGCGTGGCAGAGCAGCGCCCCGTCGCCGCCCAGCGTCACCGCGACCGCCCCGGCCTGCCAGCGCTGGCGCAGTCCCTGCGCGCCCCGCGACGCGGTGGCCAGCCGGGACACCCCCGGCGCGGTCTTCGCCAGCTCGCGTACCTCCGACTCGTTCGGCGTCGCCAGGTGTACGCCGGGCACCGCGGCCGGGCCGCGCGGGTGCGGATCCCACACCACCGGGGCGCGGGTCGCGGCGAGCGCCGCCCGCAGCGCCGGCTGCCGGGCCACCCCCCGCCCGTAGTCGCTGACCAGCACCGCGGACGCGCCGGCCAGCAGCCGCAGCACGGCGTCGCCGGGCTCACCGGGCTCCCCGGGCGGCCCGCCCCGGTCGTGCCGCAGCAGCACCCGACCCCGGGCCCGCAGCCGGATCTTCTCCGGCGTGGCGCCGCGCAGCGGCAGCGGGTACACCCGCACCCCGGCGGCGGCGAGCAGCGTGCTCAGCCGGGCGGCGCCCTCGTCGTCCGCGAGCGCGGTCACCAGGGCCACCTCGGCGCCCTGCGCGGCGGCGAAGACCGCCGCCAGGCCCGCCCCGCCGGGCCGGTCGACGGCCGCGGACTCGTCGAGGACCGGCACCGGTGAGTCCGGACAGAGCCGGTTCACCAGCCCCTCCACGTCCCGGTCGAGCAGGATGTCGCCGACCACCACCACCGGTCCCGTCATGCTCGCCTCCCCCGTCCGGTCTCGACCTGGGCGTCGCCGTCGCCGTCCAGCACCACCTCGACGCCGGCGCGCACCGGCTCTGCCCCGTCGGGGACCGGCGGCCCTGCCGGCACGGCCGGCTCGGGGCCGGCGGGGGTCGACGTCCCGGGCCGGCCCGCCGCCCGGCCGGGCCGCGTGGCGGTCGTCCGACCCGCGGCCGCGAGCGCCGCGGGCAGCACCCGGTCGACGTACTCGCAGAGCACGTGGGCGGAGACCAGGTGCAGTTCCTGGACCACCTGGCTGTCCGGCGAGGCGATGGCCAGCGCGTCGTGGCAGGCGTCGGCGAGGGGGTTGGGGGCGGGTCCGGTGAACGCCCAGCAGCGCAGGCCGGCCTCCCGTCCGGCGCGGGCGGCGGCGAGCAGGTTCGCGCTGACGCCGCTGGTGGACAGCAGCAGGAGGATGTCCTCGGGCCGGCCGTGGGCGCGTACCTGCCGGGCGAAGACCTCGTCGTAGCCGTAGTCGTTGCCGATCGCGGTGAGGGCGGACGTCTCGGCGTGCAGCGCGATGGCCGACAGCGGCTGCCGCTCGTCGCGGAGCCGCCCGACGAGTTCGGCGGTCAGGTGCTGCGCCTCGGCGGCGCTGCCGCCGTTGCCGGCCACCAGCAGCCGACCCCCGGCCGCCAGCCGGTGCGCCAGCTCGCCACCCCAGCGGGCCAGCAGCTCCTCGCAGCGCCGGTACGGCAGCAGCGCCGCCGCGAGGCTCGCCAGGTGGGCGTCGAGCACCGACGGGGCGGCCCGGTCGGGGCCGGCCGGCGCGGCGGCCATCAGGCGACCACCCCGGTGGCCGGGCGCACCGCCACCTCGTCGTACACCCCGGCCAGCCGCTCCGCGGTGGTGGCCCAGGAGTAGCCGCGCCGGGCCCGGTCGCGGGCCGCCGTGGCGTACGCGAAGCGGCGGACGCGGTCGTCGAGCAGGCTCCGGAGCGCGGCGCCCAGGGCCTGCGGGTCCCGGGGCGGCACGAGGTCCCCGGTCACCCCGTCCAGCACCGTGTCGATCAGGCCGCCGACGGCCGTGCCGACCACCGGCACGCCGCAGGCCATCGCCTCCAGGGGGGTCAGCCCGAACGGCTCGTACCAGGGGGCGGCGACCAGCACGTCGGCCGAGCGGTACCAGCGGCCCATCTCCTCCCGGGGCACCGCGCCGACCAGCGTCACCCGGTCGGCGACCCCGCACGAGGCGGCGAGGGCCCGCAGCCGGCGGGCGTGCGGGTCGGTCTCCAGCAGGCCCTCGGGCGGGCCGCCGACGATCACGCACTCGGCGTCGGGCAGCAGCGGCATGGCCCGTACGACGTCGGCGAAGCCCTTGCGCTCGACCAGGCGGCCGACGGTGAGGATGCGCGCCCGGCCGGGGGTGCGCTCGGCGGCGGGACCCAGCGGCGCGAACGTGGCCAGGTTCACCCCGGACGGCACGACGGTCATCCGGGACCGGGGCACGCCCATCCGGACCAGCTCGCCGACCTCGTCCTGGCACTGGGCGACCACCCGGTCCACGGACCGGCCCAGCTGGAGCTCGTAGCCGATGCGGCGGGCCGGGCTGGTGTCCTGCACGCCCTGGTGGCGCCGCTTCACCGTGCCCAGCGCGTGGTACGTCTGCACCACCGGCACCCCGGTACGCCGGCCGGCGGCGAGCGCGGCCAGGCCGCTCATCCAGAAGTGCGCGTGGATCACCTCGGGCAGCCAGTCCCCGGCGCGCCACCGGTCGACCAGCCACCGGCCGAACGCCCGCATGTGCGGCAGCAGCGCGTCCTTCGCGACCGGCTCGGCCGGCCCGGCGGGCACGTGCACGACGTCGTACCCGTCGGGGCTGCGGACCGTCACCGGCAGGTCCACGGCGTCGCGGCGGGTGTAGACCCGCACGTCGTGCCCGGCGGCGACCAGCGCGGCGGAGAGCTCCGCGACATGCGTGTTCTGGCCGCCGGCGTCCTCGCCGCCGAGGACGGCGAGCGGGCTGGCGTGCTCCGAGATCATCGCGATCCGCATGTTTCCTCCTCCAGCAGCCGGTCCCAGTCAGCGAGGAAGCGGTGCAGGCCGTAGCGGTCCCGGGTCGCCCGCCGGGCCGCCGCGCCCGCCCGGGCGGCGGACGCCGGATCGTCGACGAACCGCCGGGCGGTCTCCAGCAGCGTGTCGATCCGGGTGGAGAGCGCGCCGGCCTCCGGCGGGACGGCGGCCACGGCCTCGGTGGTGGCCAGCGCGACCACCGGCATGCCCATGGTCATCGCCTCGACGAGGCTGAGCCCCAGCGAGGTCCACCGGCACAGGTGCAGGTACGCCCGCCGCCGGGCCAGCTCGGCGTGCATCCGCTCCTGCGGCACGTCGTCGTGTTCGGCGAGCCGGTCGGGCGGCAGCCCCAGCCGCCGCGCGAGGCCGGCGACGCCCATGCCGAAGACGTCCAGCGGGGCGACGGCGGCGAACCGGGGCAGCAGGTCCGTGCCGGTGACCCGCCACCGGCGTACCGGCTCGTTGATCACCACGGCGAGGCGCTCCAGCTCGCCGGTCCACTCCACGTCCGGGGCGACGACGCCGTGCTCGACGACGGCGGTGCGGGTGGCGCCGTTGTCCCAGAACAGCTCGTTGAAGTGGGTCACGTGGGTGAGCAGGAGGTCGTCCCGGTCGGCCATCGGATGGCGGGTGTTCGGCACGTCGCCCTTGGGCGTGTTGTGCTCCACGTACACCGCCGGAACGTCCCGGCCGACCCGCCGGCCCAGCCACTCGCACGCCAGGTCGAACTCCTCGGGCCGCTGGAGGACGACGACGTCCACCTCGGCGCGGCGCAGCTCGGCGGGGGCGACCTCGACGGCGCTGCCGGGCCACCGGTAGGTGCGGGCCCGGCCGAGCCCGTAGGGGCCCCGGTCCGGGGTGACCGGCACCAGGTACCGGTGCCGGCCGTGCACGAAGGACGTGGTCCACGACCCGTGCACGTGCCACACCAGGACGTTCATCGGCCGCTCCCGCGGCCGCCGGCCGGCACCGCCGACCCGCCGGCGTGCGGCCGGACGACGCCGTACGGCCCGGCGTCGGGGGCGTCGGGCCGGCCCGTGGGCACGCCGAGCAGGCGTACCGCGTCGAGGACCGCGCCCGGGTCGAGGCCGGCCAGGCAGGGATGCCCGGGAACGGGGCAGGCGACGGCGCGGGTGTCCCGGCACGGCGCGTCGGCGTCGCCGAGCCGGACGGTGGGCACCCGGTAGGGCCCCCACTGTCCGAACGGGACGGTGGGGGCGAAGAGGCTGACCACCGGCACGCCGAGCGCGGCGGCCAGGTGGGCCGGGCCGGTGTTGCCGACCACCAGCGCCCCCGCGCGGGCGACGATGCCGGCCAGCTCCGTCAGGCCGGTGTGCCCGCCGAGGTCGAGGCCCCCGGCGGCGGCCACCCGGGCGGTCAGCCCGCGCTCGTCCGGCCCGCCGGTGACCACCACCCGGTACCCGGCCCCGGCGAGCACCCGGACGATCCCGGCGGCCACCTCGGGCGGGCAGGCCCGCGCCGAGGCCGACGAGCCGGGGTGCACGACGACGTACCCGGGCCGGTCGAGCCCGGGCGGCGGCGGGGGCACCGCGTCCGGGCGCAGGCGCAGCCGGGGCTGGTCGTGGGCGGGCAGGGCGTACCCGGCGGCGGCGGCCAGGGACAAGGCCCGCTCGGGCTCCGGCACGCCCACCGGTACGCGGTGCCGCACGTCGAGCAGGCTGCCCGGGAAGTCGTCGCTGATGGCGCTGACCCGGCGCAGGCCGGCCATCCGCAGCAGCAGCGCCAGCGGCAGCGGCGACTGGTGGAAGCTGGTGAACACCACCGCCTCGTCCGCGCCCGTGGCCGCCAGCCGGTCCACCAGGCGGCGGGTGCGCTCCGGGTCGACCGGTCCCGCGTCCGGGTCGATCCACTCCAGGGGCCACTCGACGATCTCGTCGACTCCCGGGAGCAGGTCGGCGGCGGCCCGGCCGCGCGGCCCGCACAGCAGCACCACCCGCTCGGCGTGCGCCGCCACCGCCCGGATGCCCGGCCCGGTCACCAGCACGTCCCCCGCCGAGTCGCTGCGCACCACCAGCACGGTGCCGGCCGTACGGGGCGCGGCCGGCACGACGGCGCGCTGCCGACGCAGGATCTCGTCGACGGCGGCGGTGAGGGTGGCGGCGGTACCCGGGGCGGCGGCCACCTCCTCGCCGCGGGTCACCGGGGTGGGCACCAGGATGCCGCTCGCCCCGGCGGCCAGCGCCGCCGTCATGTCCCGGCCGATGTCCCCCACCATGACGCACCGGGCGGCGGTGGTGCCCAGCCCGGCCGCGGCGGCGTGCAGCAGCCCCGGCGCGGGCTTGCGACAGCGGCACCCGGCCTCGTCGTCGTGCGGGCACACCAGCCACGCGTCGAACGGCCCGAGCAGCTCCTCCACCCGGGCGTGCACCCGCGCCATCTGCCCGGCCGTGAAGTACCCCCGGGCCAGGCCGGACTGGTTCGTCACCACGGCCAACCGCAGGCCGGCCGCCCGCAGCCGGTCCAGCGCCGCCCGGGCCCCCGGCACCGGGCGCACCTTCTCCGGGTCGCCGTTGTACGGGACGTCCTCGATCAGCGTCCCGTCGCGGTCCAGCAGCACCGCGTCGAACAGGACACCGCCGGAGCGGCCAGAACCCGGGTCGACCCGGGCTGACCTGCGCCGATCCGGCTCCATCTGGTCCCGTCGCACGGGCCGCGGGTTCCCGGCGCCCCGGGGAGTAAACACGGCGATACCCGCCGCCCCGGAGAAGCTAACCCGCCGGTCGTTAGCGCGGGCACCCGCGGGGTATGGGAACCCAGTGGCGATTGTGGAGAAAGTGATCGGGGCTCCCCCGCAGCAGGTGTTCGACGTCCTCGCCGACGGCTGGACGTACAGCGACTGGGTGGTGGGCACCACGCACATGCGCGACGTCGACGACGCCTGGCCCGCGGTCGGCGCCCAGCTGCACCACCGGGCCGGGCCGTGGCCGTTCTCGATCCAGGACGCCTCCACCGTGCTGGCCTGCGAGCCGCCGCACCGGCTGGTGCTGCGGGCCGGGCTGTGGCCGGCGGGCGAGGCGGTCGTGTCCTTCACCCTGGAGCCGGTCGACGGCGCCGCCGCGACCCGGGTCCGCATGGCCGAGGACTTCGCCGCCGGCCCGCTGCGCCTGGCCCGCAACGCGCTCGGCCACCTGGTGCTGCGCCAGCGCAACAGGGAGACGCTGCGCCGGCTCGCCGACATCGTCACCCGACAGAAGGCGGACCGATGACCAGGACGGTGATGATCACGGGGGCCAGCGCCGGGGTCGGTCGGGCGGTCGCCCGGGCGTACGCCGAGCAGGGCGCCCGACTGGGGCTGATCGCCCGAGGCGCGGCGGGGCTGTCCGGCGCCGAGCGGGACTGCCGGGAGCGGGGCGCCGCCGACGTGCGGGCGTACCAGGTGGACGTGGCCGACGCCGGCGCGGTGCAGCAGGCCGCCGACGACCTGGTGCACCACTCCGGCGGGTTGGACGTCTGGGTGAACGACGCGATGGTGTCGGTCTTCGCCCCCACCTGGGAGATCACCGCCGCGGAGTTCCGGCGGGTCACCGAGGTCAACTACCTGGGCACCGTGCACGGCACGCTCGCCGCGCTGCACCACATGCGCCCGCGCGGGCGCGGGGCGATCGTGCAGGTGGGTTCCGCGCTGGCCTACCGGGGCATTCCGCTGCAGTCGGCGTACTGCGCGAGCAAGCACGCGATCCAGGGCTTCAACGACTCGCTGCGGGCGGAGCTGCTGCACGACAGCCCGGGGGTGAAGCTGTCGATGGTCCAGTTGCCGGCGGTCAACACCCCGCAGTTCTCCTGGGTGCGTACCCGGCTTCCCCGACATCCCCAGCCCGTGCCGCCGATGTTCGCCCCCGAGGTCGCCGCCCGGGCGGTGCTCTGGGCCGCCGAGCACAACCCCCGCGAGCTGAACGTCGGCGGGCCGACCTGGCAGGCCCGCGTCGCCAACACCCTGTTCCCCGGCCTGCTCGACCGCAAGCTGGCCCGGGACGGCTACGACAGCCAGCAGACCGACACCCCGATCGACCCGGCGACCTGGCGGGACAATCTGGACCGCCCCCGCGACGAGCACACCGACCACGGCGCCGACGGGGTCTTCCCGGACCGGGCCCGCACGCGGTCGGCGGCGCTGTGGGTGAGCACCCACAAGCCCGTCCTGTCCTCGGCGGGCGTGCTCACGGTCGTCCTCGCGGCCGCCGGCCTGGCCCGCCGCCCACGCTAGGCGCGGCACTGGGGCGCGCCGCCGCAGGCGTCACGCGTGCGAGTGGGGAGCCGTTATGACCCGGAAGGGCCAACTGGCTACCCTCTCAGGTGACCCTGTCGGCAAACCGAGGATGTCCGTCATGATCGAACCCGTGCAGTTGCCCGCCCCCTGGCGGGACGCACGCCTGACCGTCGTGGTGCCCACCTACAACGAGGCGGGAAACCTGCCGGTGCTGGTCGAGCGGCTCCTCGCGCTGCCCCTGCCCGGCCTGAAGGTGCTGGTCGCCGACGACAACTCCCCGGACGGCACGGGTGAGGTCGCCGACAAGCTCGCCATCGAGCACCCCGACCGGATCGAGGTCGTGCACCGCGCCGGCAAGGAGGGCCTCGGCCGGGCGTACGTGGACGGAATCGGCCGCGCGCTCGACGGCGGGGCGGAGTACGTCGCGCAGATGGACGCGGATCTGTCCCACCCGCCGGAGGCGCTGCCGGGCATGCTCGGCGCGCTGCTGTCCACCCAGGCGGGCGTGGTGATCGGTTCCCGCTACGTCCCCGGCGGCGAGCTCGACGAGGCGTGGCCCTTGTACCGCCGCGCGCTCAGTGGCTGGGCCAACCTCTACGTGCACACGCTGCTGCGGGTGCGCATCCGCGACCTCACCGCCGGTTTCAAGATCTGGCGGGCCGACGCGCTGCGCGACATCGGCCTGGACCGGGTCCAGTCGAACGGCTACAGCTTCCAGGTGGAGATGCACTACCTGGCCACGAAGCTCGGCCACACCATCCTCGAGGTGCCGATCCGGTTCGAGGAGCGGCGCGACGGCATCTCGAAGATGACCACCGCCACCAAGATCGAAAGCGCACTGATGCCGTTCAAGCTCCGCACGCGCCACCGCAACATCCAGCGCTGACGCCCGCCGCGCGCCGCCCGCCGGCGGCCGGGTCCGCCCGCCGGCGGGCGGGGCGCGGACCGGCATGGACCCGCTTTCCACCGGGCGCTACCCTCCGTCATCGCCACGCCCGCCTCTCGCTGCCACTACGCACCGTCGCCGGCGCTGCCGGCACCCACACGTCCTATCGCCCCCTTTGCTCTGCACCCACCACCGCAGCACGGCGCCATCCTGGGCCTCCGACGTCCAGCCGCGGCGGCAGGCGCGCGGGCGGCAATGACGGAGGGTGACTGTTGCGCCCACGGGTGCAGAGCAAAGGGGTCGCACGTCCACGTGGCATGCACGCGGTCGATGACACCGTGTAATCGGAGCACATCGGTGGGGCGGGCGGGTGGCCCCGGGAGACCGGGCGGGTCGAGGGCCGGAGCCCGCGGGAGGACCAGGCCGAGCCGCCTGGTGAGGCTGGCGGGAAGCGCCGCCCGGGCCGGCGTCAGCGGTAGATCGCGTCGTGGGCCGCGGCGATCGCGCGCGCGTACAGGGCGCCCGTGACGGCCCGGTCCCGGGCCAGCGCGGCCCGCGCGGCGTTCGCGCCCGGCGCTCCGTGTACGCCCCCGCCGGGGTGCGCCGAGGAACTGGCGAGGTACAGCCGGTCGACCGGCGTGTCGGCGCGCCCCAGGCCGGGGATCGGCCGCAGGAACAACTGCTGGTACGCCGCCGAGGTGCCGCCGCCGATCGCCCCGCCGACCAGGCTCGGGTCGCCCCGCTCCAGGTCGGCCGGGCCGGCGACGTGCCGCCCGACGATCCGGTCGCGGAAGCCCGGGGCGGCGGCCTCCAACACGTTCTCCATCCGGTCGACGTGCGCGGCGACCTCCTCGGCCCGCCAGGTCCGCCGGAACGGCAGGTGGGTGTACGACCAGAGCGACTCGGTGCCGGCCGGCGAGTGGCTCTGGTCCGCCACGGTCATCTGCCCGACCAGCAGGAACGGGTGCTCCGGCAGCTCGCCCCGGGCCAGCGCGGCGGCGTACGTGGTCAGGCCGTCCAGATCGGCGCCCACGTGCACGGTGCCGGCCCCGGCCACGGCGGGGTTGGTCCAGGGCACCGGTCCGGACAGCGCCCAGTCGACCTTGAGGGTGGAGCCGTCCCAGCGGAAGTGCGCCAGATCCGCCACCAGCCGGGGCGGCAGCGCCGCCGGGCCGACCAGGTCCAGGTAGAGCGCCGGGGCCGGGACGTCGGCGAGCACCGCCCTGCGGGCCCGCCAGGCGGCGCCGCCGACGGTGCGCACGCCCATGGCCCGGCCCCGCGCGGTCAGCACCCGCTCCACCCGCGCGCCGTAGAGGATCCGCCCGCCCCGCCCGGTGAGGCGGGCGACCAGCGCGTCGGTGATCCGCTGCGCCCCGCCGACCGGCACCGGCCAGCCGACCTGCTGGCCGAGCATGGCCAGCAGCCACCCGTACACCCCGGAGCCGGCCTCCTCCGGGGACAGGTCGGTGTGCAGCGCGCAGCCGGCCAGCAGCAGCGGCCCGCCCTCGCCCTCGAACAGCTCCTCGCCGAGCCTGCGGGCCGGGACCAGCAGCCGGCGGGCCAGCCGCAGCGCCCCGCCGACCCGCAGCCGGCGCAGCACGCCGACCCCACCGCGCATCGGCGGGAACGGGCTGGTGACGGCCTCCAGCATCGGCTCGGCGACGCGGCACCAGTCGGCGTACGCACGGCGCCAGCGCTCGGCGTCGGCCAGGGCGAACTCCGCCAGCGAGGCGGCGGTGGCGTCGACGTCCCGGTTGAGCACCGCCGCCCGCCCGTCGGGCAGCAGGTGGGCCAGCACGTCGGGCGCGTGGGTCCAGGTCAGGCCGTACCGGTCGAGGCCCAGGGCGGCCAGCACCGGGGAGGCGTACCCGAGGGGGTAGAAGGAGCTGTACAGGTCGCTGAGGTAGCCGGGGGCGGTCACCTCGGCCGAGCGCACCGCCCCGCCCGGCACCGCGGTGGCCTCCAGCACCAGCACGTCCCAGCCGGCGTCGGCCAGCAGGTTCGCGGCCACCAGCCCGTTGTGCCCCGCCCCGACGACGACGGCGTCCGCCTTCTGCGCGCCGGTCGAGTTCATCCGGTCCGGCTACCCTGCCCGTCACCCGGCGAAACGCGTTTGCCCGGCGGGCGCCGGGGCATCCACCGCCGCATGTACAACGTTGCGCAGCTCATCGGTGGAGTGTGGGGCGCGGGTGGCCAGGGGGGCGAACTGGTCGTGCACGACCCGGCCGACGGCAGCCCGGTCAGCACCGTGCCGGTGGCGACGGCGGACGAGGTCGGCAAGGCGGTGGAGGCGGCGCGGGGCGCGGCGACGGAGTGGGCCGCGACGGACGCCGCGGAGCGGGCGGCGGCGCTGCGCCGGGCCGCGGACGCGGTGGAGGCCGCCGCCGAGGAGCTGGCCGAGGCGGTCACCGCCGAGATGGGCAAGCCCGTCGCGGACGCCCGGGGCGGCGTCGAGGCGGGCATCGCCACCCTGCGGCAGTACGCCGAGCTGGCCCCGGTGCGCGGCGGCCGGACGCTGCTCGGCGGCGGCGACGCCATCGACTTCATGACCCCGCAGCCGCGCGGCGTGGTCGCCGCGATCACCCCCTGGAACGACCCGGTGGCGGTCTCCTGCGGGCTGCTCGGCGCGGCCCTGGTCACCGGCAACGTGGTGCTGTACAAGCCGAGCGAGCGGACCCCCGCGACCGGGTGGCTGCTGGCCCGGGCGCTGGACTCCGCGCTGCCCGCCGGGGTGCTGTCGCTGCTCACCGGCGGCGGGGAGGTCGGGGCGGCGCTCGCCGGGAGCGAGGTGGACGTGGTGGCGCACGTCGGTTCGACGGCGACCGGCCGGACGATCGCCGCGGCCACGGCCCGCACCGGGGCGAAGGCGCTGCTCGAGAACGGCGGCAGCGACCCCCTCGTCGTCGACGCCGACGTCGACCCGGTCTGGGCCGCCGAGCAGGCCGCGCTGGGCGCGTTCGCCAACGCCGGGCAGATCTGCGTGGCGGTCGAGCGGATCTACGTGCACCGGGACGTCGCCGAGGACTTCGTGGCGGCGCTCGTCGGGCGGGCCGAGGCGCTGCGGACCGGCCCGGGCCGGGACCCGGAGACGCAGCTCGGGCCGCTGGTCGACCGGCATCACCGCGACCACGTGCACGGGCAGGTGACGGCGGCGGTGGCCGAGGGGGCCCGGGTCCGCACCGGCGGCACGATCCCCGACGGACCGGGCACGTTCTACCCGGCGACCGTGGTCACCGACTGCCGGCACGAGATGACCCTCGCCCGGGAGGAGACCTTCGGGCCGGTCGCCCCGGTGGTGGTCGTCGACTCGTTCAGCGAGGCGCTGAAGTGCGCCGCCGACTCCCCGTACGGGCTGGCGGCGACGGTCCTCACCGGCTCGATGAGCCACGCCCAGCGGGCCTGGCGGGAGCTGCCGGTCGGCACCGTGAAGATCAACGCGGTCTTCGGCGGGGCGCCTGGCGGAGCCGCCCACCCGCGTCGGGCCAGCGGCCAGGGCCACGGATACGGGCCGGAACTGCTCGACGAGTTCACCGCCACGAAGGCCGTCCACATCGAGGCTCCCGGCGGGGGCCACTGGTGACCCCCGCCGGGCGTCGGTCAGTCGCCCCGGGCCCTGCGGGTCTCCCGGTCGTTGGCCTTCTGGATGGCCTTGACCAGCTCCGGCTTGGTCATCCTCGAACGCCCGGGGACGTCGAGCTTGCGGGCCACCTCCATCAGGTGCTCCTTCGGGGCGTTGGCGTCCACGCCCGCCGCCGTCGGGGCGCGCCGGGCCGGACCGCCGCCGGCCGCCTGACGGTCGCTGGGGCCCTTGCGACCCTTGGGCTCCCAGTGGTCGCCCACCTTCTCGAACTCGTGCTTCAACGCGGCGAACGCGGTGCGGTGCGCCCGCTGCCCCTCGCCGTACGTCTGCACCGCCGAGTCGTGCGTCTTGGCCCAGGTACGCTGCGCCTTCTCCGGAGAGCGTCGCAGCGTGCTGGGCAACACCTCGCGCCCAGGCATGTCTCCTCCTCCTCGTCCGACGTCTCTTCGGATTGACGGTTCCCCCAGCCCGTACCGGCAAACCGGCCGGCGCGGCCCGGTACGGGTTTGTCAGTGTCCGCCCCCGGGTACCGGCCCGGCCAGGCACGCCGGGTGAGCGGGCGACCGGGGCGCCGGGTACCGGCCGGGCCAGGCGAGCAAGCAGGCGGCCGGCGAGCGAGCAGGCGGCCGGCGAGCGAGCAGGCGGCCGGCGAGCGGGCGGCCGGGGTTTCAGGGGGCGGGCATGGCGACGACGGCGGAACCGGGCACCGCGCCCGGCGGGCAGCGGGTACGACTCCCCCGGCGGATCCGCCAGCTGAGCTGGCGCACCTGGCGCGGCGTGCTGGTGCGCAGCGGGCGCAACTTCGTCACGGACAACTGCGCGGACTGGGCCGCCGCGCTCACCTACTACGGCGTGCTCGCGCTGTTCCCGTCCGCGATCGTGGTGGTGGCCCTGGTCGGCCTCGTCTCCGACGGCGAGCGGACGGTGGACACGGTCATCGGCCTGGCCCGGGACGTCGGCGCCGGCTCGGTGGTCGGCAACGACGCCTTCGTCGGCGTGGTGCGGGGCGTGGTGGACCAGCAGGGCGGCACGTCGGCGTTGCTCAGCTTCGGCCTGCTCGGCGCGCTGTGGTCGGCCTCCGGGTTCATCGGCGCGTTCACCCGGGCGTCCAACGCCATCTACGGGGTCGAGGAGGGCCGGCCGTTCTGGCGGCTGCGACCGCTGCAGATCGGCCTGGCGGCCCTGTCGCTGGTGCTGCTGGCCGTGGTGGCCACCGGGCTGATCGTCAGCGGTCCGGTCACCGACGCGGTGGGCGACCTGCTGCACGCCGGCGGCCTCGCGCGTACGGTGTGGAGCGTCGCGAAGTGGCCGGTGCTGGCCGCGGTGATGATGGTGCTGCTGTCGCTGCTGTTCTGGATCGCCCCGAACGTGCGGCAGCCGCGGTTCCGCTGGCTCACCCCGGGCGGGGCGGTCGCCCTGCTCTCCTGGGCGCTCGTCTCCTTCGGCTTCGGCCTGTACGTGACCAACTTCGGCTCGTACGACGTGACGTACGGCAGCCTCGGCGCGGTGATCGCGTTCCTGGTCTGGCTCTACCTGTCCAACTCGGCGCTGATGCTCGGCGTGCAGATCAACGCCGAGGTGCAGCGGGGACGGGCGCTGCAGGCCGGCGACCCCGACCCCACCGAGCCGGTCCTGCCGCCCCGAGCCAAGGCCTCCCCCTGACCCCTACGCCGGGCGGCAGCCGCGCCGTTCCGTTCGCGCCAAGACCTCCCCCTGACCCCTACGCCGGCGGCAGCCGCGCCGTTCCGTTCGCGCCAAGACCTCCCCCTGACCCCTACGCCGGCGGCAGCCGCGCCGTTCCGTTCGCGCCAAGACCTCCCCCTGACCCGCCGCCGGCAGGCCTACCGCGGTTTACCGGCGGTCCCCCCGGGTAGCGCAGAAGGCATGGAACGTGGCAGCAGCAAGCACGCCCCCAGGGTGGACGAGCAGATGAGCCAGGAGGTCAGCGGCCTCGTGCAGGGGCCGGGGACCGGTGGCTCCCGGGTCGAGGAGTCCCGGGTTCCGGAACCGGCGGGCGAGGACCAGCCGGAGGCCACCACGGCGCCGGCGGGCGAGCTGCGCAGCGGCGCCCCCAAGGGGATGAGCTCCCGGGACGTGGAGGAGCGCAGCCGGTTGGGGCGGTTCATCACGATGACGGCGCTGCCGGGCGACCGGGAGGCGCTGGTCGCGAACGCGCTCGCCAACGCCGCTCCGGACGACCTGGTCACCGCCCTGCGGGGCCTGCCGCCCGACACGGTCTACCAGACGGTGTCCGAGGTGTGGGCCGCGCTCGGGAACAAGAACGAGACGACGCGCTGGTGACCCGGGTCGCCGCCCGACCCGACGAGGCGCCGGCGCAGGAAGGAGGGACCGCCGATGAGCGGTGTCACCGAACACGTGGACGTGGCCGTCCCGGTCCGGACCGCGTACGACCAGTGGACCCAGTTCGAGGAGTTCCCGCACTTCATGGAGGGGGTGCGGGAGGTCCGGCAGCTGACCGACACGATGACCCACTGGACGGTCGAGATCGCCGGGGTCAAGCGGGAGTTCGACGCCGAGATCACCGAGCAGCTCCCGGACGAGCGGGTCGCCTGGCACTCCACCGGCGGCACGCGACAGGCGGGGGTGGTGACCTTCCACCGCCTCGACGAGGGCAACACCCGGGTCACCCTCCAGCTGGAGTTCGAGCCGCACGGAGCGGTGGAGCAGACCGGCGACAAGCTGGGCCTGGTCGACCGCCGGGCCAAGGGCGACCTGGAGCGGTTCAAGCAGTTCATCGAGCGCCGCGGTCAGGAGACGGGCGCCTGGCGCGGCACCGTCGCCCGCCCGCAGCCCTGAGATCCCCCCGACCCGAGCCGAAGGTGGCCGCCGGCATCCGGCGGCCACCGCCGTGTCCCGGTCCGGCCCCGGCGCCGGGCGGCCGTTTGCGATCACCCGGCCGGGGTACCGCGAGAGCATGACGGACAACGACAGCCACGTGTGGCGCGACGAGGACGACCTCCCCTTGGAGCAGCTGGACCGGGTGGTCGCCCGGTCGACGCCCGACGGGCAGGCCGACGACGTGACCGGCGGCGACGCGGGCGGGGAGGCGGCGTTCGGGCACGGCCCGGAGGCGGTCGACCGGGGCGCGGCGCCGCCCGGGCGGGAGCGCCAGCGGACCGACCCGGACCGGGCGTACCGGCCGTCGACGACGGGCCGCACCGGACCGGACGTCTGAGCCCGCCGCCCGCCCCGCCCGGTCGGCGCGGGCGGGACGGGCGGGACGGGAACGCCGGCCGGCCCTCAGGGTCGCGGGCGGGACGCCACGCGGTGCAGGACGACCAGGGCCACGGCGAGCACCAGCAGCGCGGGCCCGAGCGCCTCGACCGAGGTGCGCCCGAGCAGTACGCCGATCCCGGTGGGCACCACCGATCCGCCCAGCCCGGCGGCGGCGATCTGCACGCCGATGGTCCGGTCCGCGTGCGCGGCGCCCACCCGCTCGGCCGTGTTGAGCGTGAGCAGCGGGAAGACCGGGGCGGCGGCGAAGCCCAGCACCAGCAGCCCGGTCACCGCGACCCAGGCGGGCGCGGGCAGGGCGACCAGCGCCGCACCGGCGGCCATCCCGAGCAGGCTCCCGCGCAGCACCCGCGCCGGGCCGAGCCGCTCGGCCCCGATCCCCTGCACCACCCGCCCCACGAACAGGCTCCCCCAGTACCCGGACACGGCCACCCCGGCCACCCCGGCGGTCAGCCCCCGCCCTTCGGTGAGCAGCAGGAACGCCCACAGTCCGGCGCCGATCTCGATCGCCACGTACACGACGAAGGCGACCGCGCCCAGCCACACCGCCGGCAGGCGCAGGGTGTCGCGGGGCCCGACGGGGGCGACCGCCGCGGCGGGTGCGTCCCCGTCCGGGCCCGCCGGCGCCCGGTTCCGCCAGGCCCGCACGGTCAGGGCGAACGCGGCCGCGAGGGCGAACTGGACGGCGGCGACCACGCCGTACCCCCAGCGCCAGCCGAGGCCGGTGCCGAGCACCCCCGTCATGATCAGCGGGCCGACGGCCACGCCGAGGCCGAAGAAGGCGTGCATCCAGTTCATGTGCCGCGGGCCGTACACCCCGGCCGCGTACGCGTTGAGTCCGGAATCGATCGCGCCGGAGCCGAAGCCGAGCAGCAGCGCGCAGCCGGTCGTGACGGCCACCGCAGGGCTGGTGGCGTAGCCGGTGAGGGCGAGGCTGGTCAGCAGGGTGCTGCCGGCGAGCAGCGCGCCGACGCCGAGGCGGGCCAGGGTGAACCCGGCCAGCACGCTGGAGGTCAGGTAGCCGGCGGTCCCCGCCGTGAGCAGCAGACCCACCGCCTCGGTCGGCACGCCGAAGTCCGCGCGGATGGACGGCCAGCCGACGCCGAGCAGCCCGTCGGGCAGGCCGAGGCTGGCGAACGCGAGGTAGGCGAGCAGAAGCAGGGACGCACGGGGCGAGGAGGCGCGGGGCGGGGAGGGGGCCACGGGGCACCATCCTGCCCCAGTTCCGCAGCAAGGTCAGGCCCGGTGTCCACCTCCCCCGAAACGACAAGAATCGCGGGCCGAACGGTCAGGAAAACGGACAGGTCAGCCAGAATCGCCTAATGGGCTGACGGCGATCAGGGGCCGTCGCGTAAGACTTTCGGGATGCAACAGGGCTCCGGCTTCCTCACCCTTCGTCAGCGCCGCCTCGCCTGGCTCGGCTTCCTGCTCGCCGCCGTCCAGGCGCCGATCGCCGCCAAGCTGGTCTCCGACGACTCGTGGCTGTTCAGCCTCTGCGTCGCCCTGATGGTGGCCACCCTGATCATCGCGGACGACGCCGCCCGGCGCCGCCCGGCCGGCGCGCGCTCCTCGGACTGACCCGCGGCGGGGCCCCCGACCAGGGAAGGGCGGGCGACCCCGCTACCCGGCCGTGCCGGGGCGCGCCTCGTGACCCGGACGGCCCCGGCTGCGCCGCCGCTCCTTCATCTCCGCCTCGTACAGATGGCGCCGGCCGCCGACCAGTTCCTCGCGGGCCTGCCGGTCCACGTCCCGGAACAGCGCGTAGTAGCCGTCGTCGAAGTCCTCGACGATCTGGAACGTCCACCGCCCGGCGATCACGTTGCGGCCGAGCAGCTCGGTCGAGATCCGGTCGGCGATCGCGTGCTGCCCGGCCGCGCGGAACTGCGCGACGGCGTCGTCGAGCATGAGGTCGGCATGGCCGACCAACTGGTGCAGCGAGTACAGGTGCCCACGCGCCCGCTCGATCGTCTCCAGCGCCTCGCTGAGCCTGCCCAGGGCGGCCACCGTGGCGTCGCTCACCCCGGCCGGCCGGCGGTGCCGCTCGTCGGGTCCGTCCTGCCGTCCCATCCGTACCTCCTGTCGCGCCGCGCGGTTCGCGTGGTTCCCGTCCCGCCTCGCCGCGTCTCCCTTCTGCCCCACGGCGGCCGGGTCAATCCCCTCGGCCGGGACCCGAGCGATGGGTGGACGACCCGGTACCGGCCGACCGGCCGACGCGGCTCCTGGACCGGCCGGTTAGCCTCGATCCTCATGCGTGTGCCGTTCAACCGGGTGGCTGCCCCCTCCGTCACGGACTCCGCCGGCGCCGTCCTCGCCGCGCTGGCCGCCTCCCTCGGCACCGCCGGGCTCGCCGCCGCGGCGACCCGCCCCGGGCTGCACGCCGAGATCGACCAGCACGCCGCGGCCGTGCGCGACAGCCTCGCCGGAGACGTCCGGCCACTGACCCGCGCCGCGCTCGCCGGGTACGCCGAGGGCGTCCGGTCGGCGGCACGGGAGCACGGCTGGCAGCCGCCCGTCGGCCCGACCGACTGGTCCGAGCCGGAATGGCTGCTCACCCGCCTGCTCGCGGTCTGCGCGCTGGCCGAGTCCCTGCCCGCCCGCCCCCCGGCGCTGCCGCCCCTCTGAGCCGGCCCCGGAGGGGAGGGCACCGAGCCCGAGCGGGACGCCCGGAGCGCCCCGCCCCGACCCCGGCCGTACGGCGAGGAGGGCGCCCGCGCCTCGCGGACACCCTCCTCTCCTGGCGCTGCTCAGCCGGCCGAGCGCGGGAACTGCTGGGTTTCCTCGCCCCGGGCGCCGGACATCGACTCGGGGCGTGCCATGGGGCGGGTGCGCTCGGCCGCCGCCCGGTCGGCCATCTGCCGCTCCACGTCGCCGCGCCCGGCGGCCCGGGCCTCCCGGCGCTCCCGGATCGCGTGGGATTCCTGGGCGGCGCGGTTCAGCCAGTTCTCCCACCGGCTCTGCATCGGCTTCACCAGGCCGCCGCCCACGCCGACGACGAGGATGCCGGCCACCGTGGCGAGCACCGCGATCAGCACCGGGGTGGTCACCGTGGTAGCGATGCCCACCTGGTTCAGGGCGGCGATGATGCCGAGCGCCAGGATGAAGATCGCCGCCAGGTCGGCCAGGACCCGGCCGTACGACAGCCCGCCCAACGCGCCGGTGACCAGCTCGCGTACGGCGTTGGCGATGGCGGCGGCGATCACCACGATGACGATCGCGACGAACGCCCGCGGCAGCCAGGCGACCACGCCGCGGATCAGGTCGCTGATCGGATTCGGGCCCCACACTCCGAAGGCGAACTGCAGGGTGAACAGCAGGACGGCGTAGTACGCCAGTCTCGCCAGGATGTCGCTGGCGTCGTACTTGGTGCGTTCCAGCGCGCGCTTGACGCCGCCGCGTTCGACCCACCCGTCGAACCCCACCCGTTCCAGCACCCTGTCCACGATTTTGAGCACCGCTTTGGCGATGAGCCAGCCCACCACGAGGATCACGACGAACGCCACGGCCCTCGGGATGAACAGCAGCACGGACCTCCAGAAATCGGTCAGGGCGGCCCCGATGTTGACCTGCCCTGCCGCGAGGGTTGTCGGCATGGTGTCCCTCCTGTCGCATGGACTTCGGCGGGGCGCATACCCGGCCCGCCGCGTGACACGCGGCCCGATCCGCCCGAATTTCCCGACATCTCTCCCAAAGCGGCCGTGACCTGCCCCGACATGGCCCGGGGGGTGGCCGAACCCGCGGCCGCCGCACGCCGCTCGGCGACGCGATCGGACCGTTCGGCGCAGCGTCCGGCTAGGCTGCGGACATGCCAGGCACCGTCGGGCGAGTCCCCACGCCAACCACGCCCGCCGGGGAGCCCACCGGCTCCGACGCGGCCGGCGTCGTTCCCGGCCACCGCTGGGCCGGCACGGCGCTCGGCCCGCGGCAGGGGTGGGACCCGGCGGTACGGGTGGTCGTGGACCTGGTCCTCGCCTCCCCGGTCCCGATGGCGTTCGCCTACGGCGACGACCTCCGGCTGCTGTACAACGACGGGTACGCCGCGCTGCTCGGCGACCGGCACCCGGCCGCCATCGGCCAACCGGCGGCCGAGGTGTTCGGCGAGTCCTGGCACGAGCCGGGCGTCGGCGACGTGATCACGCGCGCGTACCGGCACGGGGAGTCGTTCCTGGACCGGGAGGCGGTGCTCGCGCACGACCGGCATCCCCCCGACGCCCGGCAGCAGGCCGCCTTCTCCCGGGGGCACTCCCCGGTCCGGGACGGCGCCGGGCGGATCGTCGGGGTGCTGACCGTCGCCGCCGAGACCAGCCAGGTCACGGAGCAGTTGCAGAGCCTGGGCGAGTTCGCCGCCGCGCTGGCCGGCACCCTCACCCTCGACGACGTCGCCCGCGTCGCCCTGCGCTACGCGCTCGCCTCGTTCGACGCCGACCGGGTCGCCTTCGGGGTGGACGACGGCGCCGGGTGGCGGACGGTCCGGCGGGTACGCGGGGAGCTGCTCGACGAGGCCGACGAGCGGCTGCCCCCGCTGTGGCGGCGACCACCCGCCGACTCCGCCGCACCGCTGGTCGTGGCCGCGCGCAGCGGCGTGGCCCAGTACGTCGCCGACGGCCAGCCGCTGCACGACATCGCCGCGGACCGGCACGACCAGAAGGTGCGGTCTCTGGCGGCGCAACCGCTGCGCACCTCGGCGCTGCGCGGTGCGCTGACCGTCGGCCACCACCGGGCGCACCCGTGGTCGGCCGCCGAGCGGGCCCTGCTGGCGGCCTCGGCGGAGCTGATCGGTCAGGCCGCCGAGCGCGCCCGCCGGTTCGAGACCCAGCACGGCACCGCCCAGCTGCTGCAGCGCAGCATGCTCCCCGCGCGGCTGCCCGACCTGCCCCGGCTACGCATCGCCGCCCGGTACGACCCCGGCGTCGACGGCAACGCCGCGGGCGGCGACTTCTACGACGCGTTCCTGCTGCCCACCGGGCAGCTCGGCGTCGTGCTCGGCGACGTGGCCGGCCACGACGTGCAGGCCGCCGCCCGGATGGGCCAGGTCCGGGCCGCGCTGCGCGCGCTGGCGCTGACCGACCCCCGCCCGGACGCCGTGCTCGCCGGCCTGGACCGCCTGGTGGACAGCCTCGGCACGGAGACCGGCACGCAGGAGCTGTTCGTGACCGTGGTGTTCGGCGTGATCGACGCGGACCGCGAGTTGCTCGCCCTGGCCAGCGCCGGGCATCCCGCCCCGCTGGTGCGGCGCTGCGCGCCCGACGGCGAGCCGGTGGCCGAGTACGTCGACCTGCCGCCCGGGGCCCCGCTGGGGCTCGGCTGCGCCCCGCGCACCGCCACCGTCCGCTTCGCCCCGGGGGACACGCTGCTGCTGTTCAGCGACGGGGTGGTGGAGCGGCGCTGGCAGGGCCTGGCGGCCGGGCTGACCGGTCTCGCCGCCGCCGTGGCCGGCGCCGCCAGCGGCGATCCGCGGGCGCTCTGCGCGGTGGCCACCGCCGCCGTGGACGGCGCCACCGAGGACGACGTGGCGGTGCTGGCCGTCGAGCACGCGCTGATGCCGAGCCGCTCGGCGAGCATGGAGGTGCCGGCGGAGCCGACCGCGCCGAGCCGGGTACGGCACTGGATGACCGCGCAGCTCACCGACTGGCAGGTGCCCGAGTCGGTGGTCGGCGCCGCCGTGCTGTGCACCAGCGAACTGACCACCAACGCGCTGCTGCACGCCGGCACGGCCGCCCGGGTCGACATCGACCTCAGCCCCGAACGACTGCTGGTGTCCGTGGCCGACTCCGGCACCCGGGGCACGGTGACCCGGGCGCAGACGGACACGTTGAGCAGCCGGGGGCGCGGGCTCGGCCTGATCGAGCAGCTCAGCGACGCGTGGGGCACCGACCCGACCGTACGCGGCTCGACGGTCTGGTTCGAGATCCTCATTCCGCCGCCGTAGACACGCGTCGGCGCAGTGCCGACCGGGTAGGAGGGGACGCATGAGCGCGGAGAAACCCTGCGGCGTCCTCCTCGACGTCGACGGCACCCTCGTCGACACCACCTACCTGCACACGGTGAGCTGGTGGGAGGCGCTGCGCCAGGCCGACCGGCCGGTGCCGATGGCGCTGATCCACCGGTCCATCGGCATGGGCTCGGACAATCTGCTCGATCACCTGCTCGGCCGGGAACGGGACCGGGGCGCGGACGGCCGGCTGCGCGACGCCCACGACAGCCTGTACGCCGAGTACTGGCAGCGGCTGACCCCGCTGCCCCGCGCCGCCGACCTGCTGCGGGCCCTGTCCGCCCGGGGGTTGCGGGTCGTGCTCGCCACCTCCGCCGCCGAGCACGAGGTCGGCGCGCTGCGCCGGGCGCTCGCCGCCGACGACGTGATCGACGAGGTGACCTCCTCGGCGGACGCCGACCGCAGCAAGCCCGCGCCGGACATCCTGGTCGCGGCGCTGGAGCAGTCCGGCCTGGAGGCGTCCCGGGTGGTCTTCGTCGGCGACTCGGTCTGGGACGTCGCCGCCGCCGGCAAGCTGAACATCCCCTGCGTCGGCCTGACCTGCGGCGGCACCAGCCGGGGCGAGCTGGCCGGGGCCGGCGCGGTGGCGGTCTACGACGACCCGGCCGCGCTGCTGCACGCGCTCGAGGACTCCCCGATCGCCGCGCTGACCTGACTGCGGCCCCCACGGTCCGGAGATCGATTCCGGACACCGGCGCATACCGCGACGGCGGACGGGGCAAGGTCCGTCACCACCTGCCCGCGCGCCGCGGGCGCGGCCGAGAGGTGGTGTCGTGGAGCCGGTGGACGTCGCGTTCGCGGTGGTGGGCCTGGGCGCCCTGCTCGCCGGGATCCTGCCCCGGGTGCTGGAACGCCGGCCGTTGTCCATGCCGATCGCCTTCCTCGGCCTGGGCATGGTGGTCTTCCTGCTCCCCACCGGGCTGCCCAGGCCCGACCCGCTCGCCCACCCGGCGGTCGCCACGCACCTCACCGAGATCGGCGTGATCGTCGCGCTCATGGGCGCGGGCCTGAAGATCGACCGGCCGTTGAGCCGGGCACGGTGGTCGTCCACCTGGCGACTGCTGGCGGTGGCGATGCCGCTGTGCATCGCGGCGGTGGCGCTGCTCGGCTGGTGGTGGGCCGGGCTGGTGCCGGCCGCCGCGCTGCTGCTCGGCGCGGCGCTCGCCCCGACCGACCCGGTGCTGGCCTCCGACGTGCAGGTCGGCGAGCCGACCGACGTGGAGGACTCCGAGGACGAGGTGCTGTACAAGCTGGCCGTCGGCGTCGGCGGTGGGCTGCTGGTCGGCTGGCTGCTCGGCAAGCTGTTCTTCCGCGCCCCGAGCAACCTGCGGCTGGCCCGGCACGCCGAGGGTTTCCTGGCCCTGGCCGCCACGTTCCTGGCGTACGGGCTGGTGGAGGTCGTCGGCGGGTACGGCTTCCTGGCCGTGTTCGTCGCGGCGCGGGCGATCCGGGCCGCGGAGCGTACCCACGAGTTCCACACCGTGCTGCACGCCTTCGCCGAGCAGACGGAGCGGCTGCTCACCGTCCTGTTGCTGCTGCTCTTCGGCGGAGCGGTGGTCGGCGGCCTGCTGGCCACGCTGACCTGGCCGGCGGCGCTGGTCGGGTTGGCCCTGGTCCTGGTGGTCCGGCCGCTGACCGGCTGGCTGTCGCTGCGGGGCGCGCCGGGCCGGCCGGCGGAGCACTGGGTGATCGCGCTGTTCGGCATCCGCGGCGTCGGCTCGTTCTTCTACGTGGCGTACGCGACGACCGAGCTGGACTTCCCGCAGGCCGACCTGGTCTGGGCCACCGTCGGGCTGGTGGTGCTCGTCTCGGTGGTGGTGCACGGGGTGGCCGCCACCCCGGTCATGCAGCTCCTGGACCACCCGCACCCCCACCTCCCACCCCTCCCCCACCCCCTCCTCCCCGAC